>CAZTXX010000001.1:0-16638 GCA_964617405.1 uncultured Aquimonas sp.
TCGACTACGTGTTCTACGTCACCGCGCACGAGATCGCGCACCAGTGGTGGGCGCACCGGGTGATCGGCGCCAACGTGCAGGGCTCTACGATGCTGTCCGAATCGCTGGCCCAGTATTCGGCCCTGATGGTGATGGAGAAAGAATACGGCCCGCAGCGGATGCGCAAGTTCCTGAAGTACGAACTCGACAGCTACCTGCGCTCGCGCGCCGGCGAGCTGCGCGAGGAGCTGCCGCTGGCGCTGGTGGAGAACCAGCAGTACATCCACTACCGCAAGGGTTCGCTGGTCTGGTACGCGCTCAAGGATGCCATCGGTGAGGACACGCTCAACGCCATCCTCAAGCGCTTCCTGGAGGACAAGGGCTACCAGGAGGCGCCCTACACCACCAGCCGCGAGCTCCTGACGGCCCTGCGCGAGGGCACCGATCCGAAGTTCCACCCGCTGATCGAGGATCTGTTCGAGAAGATCGTGTTCTTCGACAACCGCGTGCTGGAAGCCGACGCCGTGAAGCGCGACGACGGCAAATATCTCGTCACCCTGAAGCTGCACGCGGAGAAATTCGAGGCCGACGGCCAAGGCAAGGAAACCGCCGTGACCCTGCGCGATCCGGTGGAGATCGCCATCTTCGCGCGCCCGGAGGGTGGCAAGGAGGAAGATGAAACCCTGCTCTACCTGGAACGACACGCCCTGACCGATACCGAAACCACCCTGGAAATCCTCGTGGACGGCATACCCTACGAAGCCGGTATCGACCCCTGGAACAAATGGATCGATCGCGACTCGGACGACAACCGCAAGAAAGTGGCGATGAAATGATCGCCCCCCAGCGCCGCACATCAGCGCGGCGTTGGGACTGGTGATCAGAACGGCAGGGCGAGGCCCGGATCAACCGCCAGGAGCTGTTCGCGGAACAGTTCCTGGATGCGGGCCAGCGCGGCCTCGTCGTCGGCATCGAAACGCAGCACCAGGCAGGGCGTGGTGTTGGAGCAGCGAACCAGGCCCCAGCCATCGGGCCAGTCGGCACGCAGGCCGTCGATGGTGGAAATCTTGGCCCCTTCGAAGCTGGCCTGCGCCACGAACTTGCCGATATAGGCGTAGTGCGCGCCTTCCTCCATCGGCACCTTGAGCTCGGGCGTGCTGGCACCCTTGGGCAGCTCCTCGAAGACTTCTTCCGGCGCGCGATCGTCGGCGGCGAGGATTTCCAGCAGGCGCGCGGCGGCGTAGATGCCGTCGTCGAAACCGTACCAGCGCTCGCGGAAGAAGAAGTGGCCGCTCATCTCGCCGGCCAGTTCGGCCTCGGTTTCGCGCATCTTGCCCTTGATCAGCGAATGCCCGGTCTTCCACATGATCGGGCTGCCACCGTTGCGCAGGATCTGCCCGGCGAGGTGGCCGGTGCACTTGACGTCATAGATGATGGTGGCGCCCGGATTGCGTGTGAGCACATCACGTGCGAACAGCATCAGCAGGCGATCGGGGAAGATGATCTCGCCCTGCCGGGTGACCACGCCTAGGCGGTCGCCATCACCGTCGAAGGCCAAGCCGAGATCGGCTTCGAACCTCTGCACGAACTGGATCAGGTCAGCCAGATTGTCCGGCTCGCTCGGGTCGGGATGGTGGTTGGGGAACTCGCCATCGACCTCGCAATACAGCGGCACCACTTCGGCACCGATGGCTTCGAGCACCTGCGGGGCAATGGCGCCGGCCACGCCGTTGCCGGCATCCACCACGACCTTGATCGGGCGCTCGAGCTGCACGTCGCCGGCGATGCGCGCGATGTAGTCCTCGGCCACATCCATGCTTTGCAGGCCGCCGCCGCCATCGCGGTCGAGCAGGCCGTCGACGATGCGGAAATACAGGTCTTCGATGCTGTCGCCCGAGAGCGTTTCGCCGCCCAGCACGATCTTGAAGCCGTTGTAGTCGGGCGGATTGTGGCTGCCAGTCACCGCCACGCAGGAACCGGCCTGCAACTGGTAGCTGGCGAAATAGACCACCGGGGTCGGCGCCTGGCCGATGTCGATCACATCACGGCCCGCCAGACGCAGGCCGTCGATCAGGCCTTCAACAAGATCGGGCCCGGACAGGCGGCCGTCGCGACCGACCACGATTTCGCGCAGGCCGCGCTCGGCCATCACCGTGCCGATGGCCTGGCCAATCAGACGCGCGATGCCGGGGTCGAGCGTCTTGCCAAGCACGCCACGTATGTCGTAGGCACGGAAGATGCTGCGGTCGAGGGGAACGGTGGGGTCAAGCTGCGTCTTGCCGGGCTCCTTCGCGTCGTCGGCAACCGCAACGGGGCGCGGCGACGGCGCGGCGGGGGAGACTTCGCCGGTGCCGTTTTCCGAGGATTGTTGGCGCAAGGTTTCGGCAAACGTGGGCTCGGGACCCCTCGCACCCTGGATCGCCACGGCCCGCAGGTTCTGGCGCAGTTTGAGGATCAAGATGAGGCCCAGCAGCAAGGCGCCCACACCCATGCCGATCTGGGTGTTGCGCGAATAGGGCAGGGCGGAGGAAAAGGCTGGCGCCGCAGTCGCAATCAGCAATGACGTGCCTTGCACAGGCGTGGTGCGAGTCTCGAAACGCAGGCTGGCATCACCGAGCTGCGCCAGTATCAGTTGGCCGCTGCGCAGTTCCAGATAGCCGCCCGGCAGGGTTGCCGAGGTGGCGGCCGAGGTGATGCTGTCCAGCGGCAAGGCGCCGTAAGCCACGGCCTGGGGGATGCCGTCGTCGTCGTTCACCGGTGCCGCCAGGCCCAACACGAGATGGTTGCCGCTGCCCACCACGCCGATCTGGCTGGCGCGCGAATTGACCGCACCGGTGAGCAAGGCGAGCTTGCCGTAGCCGGTCTCGGACAGCTTGTCTTCGAACAGTTCGTCCAGGTCGGGTTCGAAGAAGGCGACATCGGCCAGGTCCGGCCAGCTTTCCGACAGCCTGCCGGTGGCGTCCTGCAAGGCGCCGGCGGCGACGTCGGCGCGCAGGTGGGCATCCTTCACCGCTTCGTCGAGGCGCCGATGGGTGTCCACCACGCGCTGGCCGATGGATTCGGCCATCTGGCCACGCAAGGCATCCAGTCGCGGTGCCACCGATTCGGAATCGGACGCGCGCCAGACCTGCCAGAGGATCGCGAGCCCGGCAAGCAGCGCAAGCAACGCCGCCGCACCGGAGATGGCGGCCGCCACCCGGGGTGGAAGCTGGAATCCCTCGCGAGGCTCGTTCTTCTTGCGCTTTGCCATGTCTCCCCCGAATGTCCGGCCCGCACGTCTCAGCGCAGGCCGGTGTGTCCGAAGCCTCCCTCACCACGCATGCTGGGCTGAAAGGCTTCGACCTGCACCAGCTGCGCCCTCCCCACCGGAACAAACACCAGCTGCGCGACGCGGTCACCGGGTGCGATGGTAAATGGCCTGTCGCTGCGGTTCCACAGACTGAGCATCAACGGCCCCTGGTAATCCGCATCGATCAGGCCGGTGAGGTTGCCCAGCACCAGGCCATGACGATGCCCCAGACCCGAGCGTGGCAATACCAGCGCACACCAGGCCGGATCATCGATATGGATGGCGATGCCCGAGGCCACCAGTTCGCTCTGCCCCGGCGCGAGCACCAGGGGGCCTTCCGTCATGGCGCGCAGATCGAGCCCTGCGGCGCCTGCGGTGGCGTAGGCCGGCAACGGAAACTCCGCCCCGAGGCGCGCATCGAGCACCCGCAGCGCCACTTTCGGGCCAGTCGGGGCAGATGCGGTGGCGGAATGGTGGCTCATTGATGTGGCGGCAGGCGTTGGGCAATCAATGCCAGCAATTCGCGTGCCACCTGTGCCTTTCCGGCGCGGCCGATGTCGGTCTGACCGTTGGGCCAGAACACGGTGAGCGCGTTGGCGTCGGCATCGAAGCCGCAGCCCTCTTGCCCTACCCGGTTGGCAGCGATCAGATCCAGCCGCTTGCGCACCAGCTTGTCGCGGGCGTAGCGCTCCAGGTCGTCGGTTTCGGCGGCAAAACCGACCACAAAGGGCCGATCCGGTCGCGCCGCGACCTCGGCCAGGATGTCCGGGTTCTGCACCAGTTCCAGGGTGAGACCGTTGTCACCGCCTTTTTTGATCTTGCTGTCGCGCGGTTCGCGCGGGCGAAAATCGGCCACCGCCGCCGAGCCGATGAACACGTCCGTGCCCGGCAAACGGTCGAGCACGGCATCGCGCATCTGCTCGGCACTGCGCACATCGGTGCGCAGCACGCCGGCCGGCGTCGGCAGGGAAACCGGCCCGGCCACCAGGGTGACATCCATGCCCAGACGTGCCGCCTGGGCGGCGATCGCAAAACCCATGCGGCCGGAACTGCGGTTGCCCAGGTAGCGCACCGGGTCGAGGTCTTCGAAGGTCGGGCCGGCATTGATCAGCAGGCGCCGCCGCGCCAGCACGGCACGCACGGCGGGGTCGGGCAGAGGTTCCAGCACGGCGTCCGCGATGTCCTGCGGCTCCCACAGGCGTCCCGCGCCGGTCTCGCCACAGGCCTGGTCGCCTTCGGCCGGGCCCAGCAGCTCCACTCCGCGCGCCGCCAGCGTGGCGACATTGGCCTGCACCGCGGCGCTGGCCCACATCACCCGGTTCATCGCCGGCGCCACCAGCAACGGGGCCTCGCTGGCCAGGCAGATTGTCGTCAACAGATCATCGGCGTGACCGTGGGCCAGACGGGCGATGAGATCAGCCGTGGCCGGCGCGATCACGATGCGTTCGGCCCAGCGTGCCAGTTCGATATGCCCCATCGCCGCTTCCGCCGCCTCGTCCCACAGCGACGTGCGCACCGTTTCCCCCGACAGCGCCTGGAAGGTCAGCGGCGTGATGAAGCGTTCGGCACCGGCCGTCATCACCACGCGCACCTGCGCGCCGCGATCGCGAAGGCGACGGACGAGTTCGGCTGCCTTGTAGGCCGCGATGCCGCCGCCCACGCCCAGCAGGACGCGCGAGGGCGCCGCGCTCACATCCACTCCCGGCTTTGCTGGCGGGATGCGTGGCGGTCTGCTGCGGGCATCGGAGAAGTCCTGAGGGGAAAAGGGGCGATCAGCTTACTTCAAACCCCGCACCAGACCGATGCCGGCGCGCTATCAGCCCATGAATGATGGAGTCGAGCGGCGCTGCCGTATTGGTTCCCGGAGGAACACATGAACATCCGCGAATGGCCGGCCGAGGAAAGGCCGCGCGAAAAACTCCTGATCCGTGGCCCGGAAGTGTTATCCGATGCGGAGCTGCTGGCGGTGTTCTTCGGCACCGGCCTTCCAGGGCGCAACGCGATCGATCTGGGGCGTGAGTTGCTGGCGCGGCATGGCGGACTGCGTGGCCTGCTGTCGTTGCCGACGAGCGACCTGGTTAAACAGGCGGGCGTGGGACCGGCCCGCACGGCGCGTCTGGTCGCGGCACTGGAGCTGGCCACCCGCCACCTTGCCGCCGGGCTGGACCGGCCCGGCGCGATCACCCATCCACGGCATGCCGGCGAATACTTCCGGGCCCGGTTGCGCGACCGCCCGCGCGAGGTGTTCGCCTGTCTGTTCGTGGACACCCGGCACCGTCCTATCGCGATGGAGGAACTGTTCCAGGGCACACTGGACAGCAGTGAGGTCCACCCGCGCGAGGTGGTCAAACGCGCCTTGGCGCACAACGCCGCGGCAGTGGTGTTCGCGCACAACCACCCCAGTGGCGTCGCCGAACCCAGTGCATCCGATCGCACCCTGACCCAGGCGCTGCGTGAAGCGCTGAAGCTGGTGGGCGTGCGCGTGCTGGACCATTTCGTCATCGGCGACGAGGTGACCAGCTTCGCCGAGCGGGGCTGGCTGTGAGCGCGCTGCGTCTGGTGCGGGTGGGAGATCGCCGCGTGATGGTGGGGCGCGGCTCGCCGGCTACACTGTTGCCTTCGAAACTGCCGACGCCTATATCCATGACTTCGATCCGCCCCTGGCTTGATGCTTCACCCACACTGGGTGCGCGAGTCTTCGTCGATCCGATGGCTTGCGTGATCGGCCAGGTGGAGCTGGGCGAGGATGCATCGATCTGGCCGGGCGCGGTGCTGCGCGGGGATGTGAACTTCATCCGCATCGGTGCGCGAACCAGCATCCAGGACGGCAGCATCGTGCATGTGAGCCACGATGGGCCCTACACCCGGCCCGGTGGTTTTCCCACGGTGATCGGCAACGACACCACGGTGGGCCACGCGGTGGTGCTGCATGGTTGCACCGTGGGCAGTTTCTGCATGATCGGCATGCGCTCCACCCTGCTCGACGGCTCGGTGGTGGAGGACTTCGGCTTTCTCGGCGCGGGCTCGCTGCTGCCACCGGGCAAAACGGTGGGTTCGGGCGAGCTGTGGCTCGGCAATCCGGCGCGCTTCGTGCGCCGACTCGATGAGCGCGAAATGGAGTCGCTGCGCTACAGCGCGGCGCACTATGTGCGCCTCAAGGACCAGTATCTGGCGATGGCCGAAGGCTGAGCCGACCGGCCATCACCTGGCTTACAGGGCGTAGTACATCGCGTATTCGAGCGGATGGGTGGCGGCGCGGAAGCGCGTCACCTCGCGCATCTTCATCGCGATGTAGCCGTCGATGAAGTCGTCGCTGAACACTCCGCCGGCGGTGAGGAAACCGCGGTCGGCATCGAGTGCCTCCAGCGCCTGGTCGAGCGAGTGGCAGACGGTGGGAATGTTCTTTTCCTCTTCCGGCGGCAGGTCGTAGAGATCCTTGTCACTGGGTGCACCCGGGTCGATGCGGTTGCGGATGCCGTCCAGCCCCGCCATCAGGAGCGCGGAGAAGGTCAGGTAACCGCTTTGCACCGGGTCGGGGAAACGTATTTCCACCCGCCGTGCCTTGGGGCTGGCCACCCAGGGGATACGGCAGGAAGCCGAACGGTTGCGCGCCGAATAGGCCAGCAGGATCGGCGCCTCGAAGCCGGGCACCAGGCGCTTGTAGCTGTTGGTGGTGGCATTGCTGAAAGCATTGATGGCGCGCGCATGCTTGAAGATGCCGCCGATGTACCACAGCGCCAGCTGCGACAGCCCACCGTAACCTTCACCGGCAAACAGGTTCTTGCCGTCCTTGAACAATGACTGGTGCACGTGCATGCCCGAGCCGTTGTCGCCCACCAGGGGCTTGGGCATGAAGGTGGCGGTCTTGCCGTTGCGGTGGGCGACATTGCGCACCACGTGCTTGAGCATCAGCAGCTGGTCGGCCATGCCCAGCAACGAGTTGAACTTCACGCCGATCTCGCACTGCCCGGCGGTGGCGACCTCGTGGTGGTGCACCTCGGTCTGGATGCCGATCAATTCAAGCGTCTTGACCATTTCGGCACGCAGGTCGTGCAGCGAATCGCCGGGGGGCAGCGGCAGGTAGCCGCCCTTCACGCCCGGGCGGTGGCCACTGTTGCCGTGCGGATATTCGCGTGCGCTGTTCCATGCCGCCTCTTCCGAGTCGATCTCGAAGAAGGCATGACCCATCTCGTTGCCCCAGCGCACCTGGTCGAACACGAAATACTCGGGCTCGGGACCGAAATAGGCGGTATCGGCAATGCCACTGGCCTTGAGGAAAGCCTCGGCACGGCGCGCCACCGAGCGTGGACAGCGGCTGTAGGCCTGCATCGTGGCAGGTTCCAGCACATCGCAGGTCATCACCAGGGTGGGATCGGCGGTGAACGGGTCGATGAAGGCGCTGGCCGGATCGGGCAGCAGCACCATGTCCGACTCGTTGATGCCCTTCCAGCCCGGCAGCGAGGAACCATCGAACATCCGGCCATCCTCGAACAGCGCCGGCTCCACCACGCGCACCGGATAGCTGACATGGTGCTGCCGTCCGCACAGGTCGGTGAAACGCAGGTCGACGAATTCGACCGCGTGATCGGCAATGAGCGTCTGGACGTGCTCGTACGACATGGGAGTTCCGTGGGGTGGGGGCGGGAGCGAAAATCGTACCGCAGTGCAGCATCGGCGCACAGCGCCAGCGGCGAACGGCATATTGAGCCGTTCACGCGGACATCGGCTGGCGGACCTGGGCGGCGCTCAGGCCGCGCGCAGGGTCACTTCGATGCGGTTTCGACCGGCGGCCTTGGCCCGATACAGGGCCTGGTCGGCTTCCTCGATCAGTGCGTCGGGATCAAGATCACGTCCGGCAAACCAGGCCGCCACCCCGATGCTGATCGTCACCGGCGGCAGATCCTGCCAGACCGAGGCTTCCACCGTGAGCCGGATGCGCTCGGCCAAGGCGCGGGCGCGTTCCAGTTCCTGGATCGGGAGCAACAACAGGAACTCCTCGCCGCCATAGCGTCCCAGGTGCGCGCCTTCGGGAACCAGTGATTGCATCAAGCTCGCGACCCGACGCAACACTTCATCACCGATGCCATGACCGAAGGTGTCGTTGACCTGTTTGAAATGGTCTACATCGATCATGAGCACCGCCAACCCGTCATGCCGCGCGAACGCGATGGCCGCCATTTCCTCCAGTCTGTCCAGGATATGGGCACGGTTGGATATCCGGGTCAGCGCGTCGGTGGCCGCCGCGGTGGCAAGCACATCGGCACGTTCGGACAGCAGCGCGTTGGCTTGGGCCAGCGCCACGCGATTGCGCTCCAGCGCCTGGTTGCTGGCCGCCAAGGCAATGCGGATTTGGCGACTGCGCAGGAAGGCCGCGGCCAGCAATGCACCCCCCGAACCCAGCGCCAGAATCAGCACCATGCCGATGCGCCGATCCAGCACCTGGTTCTTCAGGCGCAGTTGCTGCACTTCGTTCTGGCGCTGCAACAACTCGATGCGCCGACCATCATCGGCCACCTGGTGGCGGTACTCGGCCAACGCCAGGCGCCGGCTGATTTCCCTCCCGTTGAGCTGCTCCTGCAGTTCCAGTGCCGCCCCGGCCAGGCGCGCGGCTTCCGCTGGCTCGTCCTGCGCCAAGAGCAAGGGAACCATCTGACGGTATGCATCCAGGGTCTGCAGAGTGTCGTTGGCCGCCTCGTAGTTGGGCAGCGCCTGCCGGAAAAGCCGCAAGGCCAGCGCGTCGTCACCGGCGCGCCGCGCGATCCGCCCCAGAACGAAGATGGCGTCAGCCTCGGTTCGCTCCTGCGACACGGAGCGGGCCAGGCGCCGGGCTTCCTGTGCCGCCGCGCGGGCCTCCTCGAACCGTTCCAGGCCAATCAGGGCGCGGGCACGTTCCAGCGCGCTGTAGGCCTGGCCGGGAACGCTGCCAAAGCGCTGGCTCAGTTCGCCAGCCTGCTCGGTGTAGGCCAGGGCCTGCTGGTAGGCCTGCGAATCATTGGAAATCCGCGCTAGGCTTCCAAGCAGTGGCGCGGCGCGCATCGGGTCGGCCAGCGTCCGGGCTTCGGACAAGCCGTGTTTCAGGCTGCGGCGGGCTTCTTCGTTGTCGTCGAGGGCGTGGTAGAGCAGGCCGCGATAGTGGTGGATGCGATCCAGATCCAGTTGCGCGCCGGCATGATTGAGGGCCAATGCATCGTCCAGCGCCTCGAGCGCCTGGACGAAATCCCCCTGAGTCTGGAAGACCAGGGCCATGTGGGTGAGCGCCTGCCCTTGTCCGTCACGGTCGCCGATCTGCGCGAATGCCTTGATGACCTCGGTCAGTTCCAGCCGCGCCGCGGTCAGCTTGCCCTGACGACGCAACAACAGGGCCAGTTGCATGCGCACATCGGCCAGGATGCGGGCGTCCTGCCGCTGTGAAGCCGCCAACTGGCGGGCTTCCTGCAGCGTGCTGAACCCGGCGTAGTCGCCCTGCTGGAAGGCGAGTTCCGCCAATGCCCGCCGCGCCTTGTCCAAGGTGGCTTCGTCACCGCGCGCAACCGCGGCATCGACCACCTGCTTCCACAGCACTTCAGCGCCCTGCGGATCTCCGGCGTGGGCGCGTGCCTGGGCATCGTCCATGCGCGTGTCCTGCGCTTTCGCGAGGGGCGCTGCAAGGATCAGTGCAAGAAGAAGCAGGAATCGGTGGACCGGACGCATGCTGCGATACGGGTTTTGTTGGCTGAAACCTGGGGGATGCTACGCGTACCCGGGACGAAAATCCCGGACCAGGCCGCGGAGTGGCTGATTCCGACGACAAAAAACCCGCCATTCGGCGGGTTTTTCGATGGGTCCGATCATTCCGGTGTGCCAGGGCACGCCTTACTTGATCTTGCCTTCCTTGTAGATCACGTGCTTGCGGATCACCGGATCGTACTTCTTGATCTCGATCTTGCCGGGGGTGTTCTTCTTGTTCTTGTCGGTCGTGTAGAAATGACCGGTGCCGGCGGACGAGGTCAAACGGATTTTGTCGCGCTTGGATGCCATGATCGCAGCTCCTTAGACCTTTTCGCCCTGCTTGCGCAGTTCGGCCAGAACGGCATCGATACCGTTCTTGTCGATGGTGCGCAGGGCATGGTTGGACACACGCAGCTTCACCCAACGGTTCTCGCTCGCCACCCAGAAGCGGCGCTCGTGCAGGTTGGGAAGCCAGCGACGGCGGGACTTGTTGTTGGCATGCGAGACGTTGTTGCCGGTCTGCACGCCCTTCTTGCTCACTTGACACACTCGTGCCATGACGCACCTCGAAGGTTCTGTGGTGTCCCCCTTGGCCAGGGAAACGGCGGCCCCGCCACTTGCGTGGCGCGCGATCAGGAGTGACTGCTCGCTGATTGAGAGGCCGGGAATCGCGCTACCGGCCGCGCCTGCATGAAGACACAGACCAAGCGAGCCGCGTATTTTCGCACAATCAATCAATCACTTCAATAAGCGCCCAGCTGTAACCTGCCACGTTGCCACGCAGCCGGGTTGCCACCGGCGCGCCCTGTCCGGGCGTCACCCACGCGACCAACCCCAAGGAAGGGGCATACGCCATCGCGCGTTTCAATTCCCGGCCGCGAAACGGGTAGACTCCGATGTTCCCATTCCATCTTGATCGCAAGCCCACGCTCGGGCTTGCGCGGAGTCGCGTTCCACATGCTTTCCGCCTGGCCATTGTGTCTTTCCCGTCTTGAAGCGGAACTTCCTCCGGAGGAGTTCGTCACCTGGATCAAGCCCTTGCAGGCGAGCGCACCGGGCAGTGATGGCGCATTGCGGCTTTTTGCGCCCAATGCCTTCGTGGTGGAAACGGTACGCGAGCGTTACCTGCCACGCATCGTGACCTTGCTGCAGGTCGCATCCGGAAAGATGGATGCGCTGGCGCGCATCGAAGTCGGGAGCCTGGAGACCCGGCCGGCAGCAGTCCCGAGCCCGGGCAGGGGAGCGGCACGCAACAAGGATGAAGGCTTCGTCACGGGTCTGGAAACCGGCTACACCTTCGACAACTACGTGGAAGGAAACTCCAACCGCCTGGCGCGCTCGGCTGCCTGGCAGGTGGCTCAGGAACCGGGCAAGACCTACAACCCGCTGCTGCTGTACGGCGCCACCGGTCTGGGCAAGACCCATCTGATGCATGCCGCCGGCAACCTGATGCGCGCGAACGCGCCGGGCATGAAGGTGTTGTACCTGCGCTCCGAGCAGTTCTTCAGCGCGATGATGCGCGCCTTGCAGGACAAGTCGATGGACCAGTTCAAGCGCCAGTTCCAGCGCGTGGACGCGCTCCTGCTCGACGACATCCAGTTCTTTGCCGGCAAGAACACCACTCAGGAGGAGTTCTTCCATACTTTCAACGCGTTGTTCGACGGCAAGCAGCAGATGATCCTGACCTGCGACCGCTACCCGAGGGAGATGGAGAACCTGGAACCACGGCTCAAGTCGCGGCTTAGCTGGGGACTGGCGGTGAACATCGAGCCACCCGACTTCGAAACCCGAGCGGCGATCCTGCTCGCCAAGGCCCGCGCCCGCTCGCTGGACCTGCCGGACGATGTGGCCTATCTGATCGCCAAGGGCGTCAGCACCAATGTGCGCGACCTGGAAGGCGCGCTCAACACGCTGACCGCGCACGCCAACCTGACCCGGCGCGCCATCACGGTGGATTTCGCCCGGGAAACCCTGCGCGACCTGATGCGTGCCCAGAAGCAGGCCCTGTCGATCAGCAACATCCAGAAGGTGGTGGCCGACTACTACCAGTTGCGCGTGGCCGATCTGCTGTCCAAGAAGCGTACCCGCTCGCTGGCCCGCCCGCGGCAGATCGCGATGACGCTCGCCCGGGACCTGACCACGCACAGCCTGCCGGAGATCGGGGATGCTTTTGCCGGCAGGGACCACTCCACCGTGCTGCACGCCTACCGCCAGATCTGCAAGCTTCGCGACACCGATGGGGTGCTCAAGGAAGACTGGGACAAGTTGATGAGAAAGCTCACCGAGTAATTCGGGCCTTGCCTGCTGTGGCATGCTGTGCAATGAATGCAGGCAGGCTGTGGAAAACGTGTTGATCAAAACCATCCACAGATTCCATCCACAGGCTTTCCACCAGGTTGCAGCGCCCCGATGCCGGGGTTTTTCCACAAAATATTTCCATAATAATCAAACATTTGAATCTGTTTTACCCGGAAAGCTCCGCTACCACTACCGCCACTTTCTTTTTAAAAAACATCTGTAGCTTTGGAACCAGCCCATGCGATTCTCCATCCAGCGCGAAGTACTCCTGAAGCCCCTTCAGCAGGTCATCAACGTGGTCGAACGCAAGCAGACCATGCCGGTGCTCGGCAATCTCCTGACCGTGATCGACGCCGATGGCCTGCAGCTGACCGGTTCGGATTCCGAGGTTGAAATGATCGCGCGCGCCGCAGTCGCGGACGATGCGGTACCCGGGGAAATCACCATTCCGGCACGCAAGCTGTTCGACATCACCCGCGCGCTGCCCGATGGGAGCCTGATGAAGTTCAGCCTGTCGGGGGATCGTCTCGGCATCCAGGCCGGGCGCAGCCGGTTCACCCTGGCCACGCTGCCGGCCAGTGATTTCCCTTCCACAGAAAGTCTGGATGTGGTGGACAAGCTCCAGGTGTCGGAGAGTGTCCTGCGTGATCTGATCGAGCAGTCGGCGTTCGCCATGGCAGTGCAGGACGTGCGTTTCTTCCTCAACGGCCTGCTGTTCGATATCAACGAAAAACGCCTGCGCTGCGTGGCCACCGACGGTCACCGCATGGCAATGAGCGAAACCGTGTTCGACACCGGGGTCAATGCAGCGCGCCAGATGATCCTGCCGCGCAAGGGCGTGCTCGAACTGCAGCGACTTTTGGAAAGCGGTGATCGCACCATTACCCTGGAACTGGGCCGCAGCCACCTGCGCGTGAGCCGGGATGACGTGACTTTCACCTCGAAGCTGATCGACGGCCGTTTCCCGGATTACGAGACGGTGATCCCGATCGGTGCCGATCTCGATGCCAAGATCGACCGGGAAACACTGAAGGCCGCGTTGCAGCGTGCCGCCATCCTCTCGAACGAGAAGTATCGCGGTGTGCGTTTCGATTTTTCACCGGGGCAGTTGCGCGTCATGGCACACAATCCGGAGCAGGAAGAGGCCAACGAGGAGATCGAGGCGAACACCAGCATCGACGGCATCTCCATCGGCTTCAATGTGATGTACCTGCTGGATGCGATCAATGCGCTGCGTTCGGAGAGCATCCTTTTCAGTCTGCGCGATGCGAACTCCAGTGCGCTGATTCGCGAGGACGCGAACGGGCTCAGCAAGCATGTGATCATGCCGATGCGCATTTGATTCGGCAGCAGTCCAAGGTTTCTCGAAAGCCATGACGCCCTGCCTGTGAAGGTGGGGCGTTGTTTTTCACGGGCCGGCAGCGCCTGAACCCGAGGGGTGGAGATCGGGCTTGGCTGAGGTAGCTTGTCCGGAAGTTCCCAAGTGACTTGGGTACCGATCCCGTTTTGTTTCTTTCCCACCGTACGTTTCCATGCATATCCGTTTGTTGAGAATCCACCACCTCCGGATCATTTCCCGCGCGGATCTGGAACCGGCTACCGGCATCAACCTGTTGGTGGGCGACAACGGTGCGGGGAAGACCTCGGTGCTCGAAGCCATCCACTTACTGGCAAGCGGGCGATCTTTTCGCAGCGGCGCACGAGACGCGTTGCCCAGCCGGGGAGAAACCGAGCTTCAGGTCTTCTGCGAGCGGGTGTTGGAGGAAAGCGGAACCGTCAGCCGTCTGGGTCTGGCGCGGGGGAGCAGGGGATGGAGTGCTCGACTGGACGGCGAAACCCTCGACACCCTCACGGAGTTGTTCCGTGAACTGGCCGTGGTTTGTTATGAGCCCGGCAGCCACGCGCTGATTTCCGGTGGTGCCGAGCAACGCCGACGTTTCGTCGATTGGGCGTTGTTCCACGTGGAACCTTCCTTTCTACCGACGTGGCGTCGATATCAACGTGCCTTGCGCCAACGCAACGCACTGCTCAAGCGCGGCGCCGGATCCGACGAATTCCTGCCGTGGGAGGCCGAAATGGCGGAAAGCGGAGTGGCGATCACCACGATGCGCGAGCACTGGCTCGCCGGGTTCTCGCCGGTGCTGAAAACTCTGGCGGAACGATTTCTGCCCGAACTGGGCGAACCGCGGCTGCGCTTCCAGGCGGGTTGGCCAGGGACGGGACCAACACCGGAATCACTGGCTGACGCCTTGGCATCGGCGCGGGGCAGGGACCAGATCCTGGGGCACAGCACGGTGGGCCCGCACCGTGCCGACTGGACGCCGGTATTTGAAAACGCGCCGACGCGGGAAATGCTGTCACGCGGTCAGGAGAAACTCGTGGTGCTGTGTTGCCTGTTGGCGCAGGCGCAGGAGTACGCCAGATTTCGGGGTCACTGGCCGTTGTTGCTTTTCGACGACCTGGCCTCGGAACTGGACGCCAGACATCACGAGGTGGTGCTGGACTGGTTTGCGCAGTGTCCTGCGCAGATCTTCATCACAGGAACCTCGGCGCCGGACCCGCAGCGGTTTACCGGTAGACCGGTGCGTGTGTTCCACGTGGAACAGGGTGCAATCCGGCCGCTGGTATAATGTGGCATTCCCTCTTACGAGTACGCGGGTCCATTCCGGAATCCCGCGACCCATCGGCGAGCATATGAGCGACGACATCAACCACGGCGAAGCCGCATACGATTCCAGCAAGATCACCGTCCTGCGCGGTCTCGAAGCGGTTCGCAAGCGTCCCGGCATGTATATCGGCGATGTGCATGATGGCACCGGCCTGCACCACATGGTCTTCGAGGTGGTGGACAACGCGATCGACGAGGCCCTGGCGGGCTATTGCGACCATGTCACGGTGGCGATCCTCGATGATGGTTCGATCGCGATTTCCGACAATGGACGCGGTGTTCCGACGGACATCCACAAGGAAGAACACGTTTCGGCCGCGCAGGTCATCATGACCGTGCTGCACGCCGGCGGAAAGTTCGACGACAACAGCTACAAGGTATCCGGCGGCCTGCATGGCGTGGGTGTTTCGGTGGTCAACGCCTTGTCCGAGCATTTGTGGATGGACATCTGGCGCGATGGTTTCCACTGGCAGCAGGAATACGCTGCCGGTGAGCCGCTGTACCCGCTGAAGAAGCTGGAACCGTCCGACCAGCACGGCACCCGTATCCGTTTCCGCCCGGCGACCGATGTCTTCACCAACGTGGAGTTCCAGTACGAGGTCCTGGCGCGGCGCCTGCGCGAGCTGTCGTTCCTCAATTCCGGCGTCAAGATCGAGTTGAGCGATGCCCGCGGCGAAGGGCGTAGGGATCTGTTCCAGTACGAGGGCGGCATCCGCAGCTTCGTCGAGCATCTGGCGCAGTTGAAGTCGCCCCTGCATCCCAATGTCATCGCGGTCACCGGGCAACAGAACGGCATCGTGGTCGACGTGGCGCTGCAATGGACCGACGCCTATCAGGAAACCATGTTCTGCTTCACCAACAACATCCCGCAGAAAGATGGAGGCACCCATCTGGCCGGGTTCCGTGCGGCGCTGACGCGCACGCTCAGCAACTACATCGAGCAGAACGGCATTGCCAAGCAGGCCAAGATCAACCTTTCCGGCGACGACATGCGCGAGGGCATGATCGCGGTGCTGTCAGTCAAGGTGCCCGACCCGAGCTTCTCCTCGCAGACCAAGGAAAAGCTCGTCAGCTCCGAGGTCAAGCCGGTGGTGGAAGGCGTCTTCAGCGAAAAGCTGACCGAGTTCCTGCAGGAACATCCCACCGAAGCCCGCGCCATCTGCGAGAAGGTGGTGGACGCCGCGCGTGCGCGCGAAGCGGCGCGCAAGGCGCGTGAACTGACCCGACGCAAGGGCGCGCTCGATATTGCCGGCCTGCCTGGCAAGCTGGCCGACTGCCAGGAAAAGGATCCCGCGTTGTCCGAGCTGTTCATCGTCGAGGGCGACTCCGCGGGCGGTTCGGCCAAGCAGGGCAGGAACCGCAAGAACCAGGCCGTGCTGCCGCTGCGCGGCAAGATCCTCAACGTCGAGCGGGCACGTTTCGACCGCATGCTGTCATCCGACCAGGTGGGCACCTTGATCACCGCCCTGGGTACCGGCATCGGGCGTGACGAATACAACCCCGACAAGCTGCGTTACCACAAGATCATCATCATGACCGACGCCGACGTCGACGGCGCCCATATCCGCACCTTGCTGCTGACCTTCTTCTATCGCCAAATGCCGGAGTTGATCGAGCGCGGCCACGTCTATATCGGCCTGCCGCCGCTCTACAAGCTCAAGCAGGGCAAGAACGAGATCTACCTCAAGGATGATGC
>CAZTXX010000001.1:16738-19683 GCA_964617405.1 uncultured Aquimonas sp.
TGGAGCGCAACCTCGCCACGCGCGGCATGGGCAAGGCGCGCTACAGCGTTCGGGTGCAGGCGCCCGATGCCGCGCAGGGCCACGCCGGGGCGCTGGTCATCGAGCGCCAGCATCATGGCCTGCAGGTCACCCAGACCTTGCCGGCGGGCTTGTTCGAAAGCGGCGAAATGCGACCGATCGTCGAAGCCGCGACGCAACTGGCCGACCTGATCCAGCCCGGCGCACAGGTGCGTCGTGGCGCACGCAGCCTGGCGGTGGAGGATTTTGCGCAGGTCCACGCCTTCCTGATGGACGAGGCTCGTCGCGGGCGCACCGTGCAGCGCTTCAAGGGCTTGGGCGAGATGAATCCCGAGCAGTTGTGGGACACCACGGTCAATCCCGACACCCGTCGCCTGCTGCGCGTGCGGATCGAGGATGCGGTGGCCGCCGACCACATCTTTTCCACCCTGATGGGCGACGTGGTGGAACCGCGTCGCGAGTTCATCGAAGAAAACGCGCTGCGCGTAGCCAACCTCGACGTCTGAGCGTAGGCTTCGCGCCATGAAGAAAACCCAGCTTTACCTACTCGCCTCCCTGATCGCGATCGCCGGCCTCGCAGCGATTTTCTATAAATGGCAAGTGCTGCAGTTTCCGCTGCAATCGGCGACCGAGGTGGAGGTCTGGTCGGTGCAGGCGCGGGTGGAATTTTCCCCGCGCCGGGCGGCCAACAAGGTCAACCTGGTCCTGCCCACCGACCCGCCGGGTTTCACCCTGCTGGATGAGCGCTTCATCGCACGTGGCTATTCCTTGCTGGAGGAAAGCCGGCGCGGCGAGCGCGAGGCGCAATGGACCATCCGCCGCGCCAGCGGCAAGCAGGTGCTCTATTACCGTGCCACCGTGGTGCGCTCCAACGAGGCCGAGGTCGAGTTCACCGATGCGCCCAAGGTGGGCAGCGTGCCGGAGCTCGAAGAACCGTACGCTACCGCCGCCCAGATCCTGCTGGGCCAGGTGCGCGAAGGCTCGGCCGATATCGTCACCTTCGCCCAGGAGCTGGTGCGCCGCTTCGCCGCCGACAATTCCAGCGAGGAAGTGGCCCTGCTGTCCGAGCGCCTGGCCAGCCCCGCGGCACGCGCCGATTTCCTCGCCCGCTTGCTCAGCATCCGCCATATCCCGGCGCGGGTGGTCTACGGTTTCACCCTCAACGACACCCATCGCGAGGAACCCTTGTTGCCTTGGCTACAGGTGCACAACGGCGTGCGCTGGGCCACGATCGACCCGCGCAGCGCCACTGAGGGTTGGCCGCGTGACCTCTTCCTGTGGAGCCGCGGCGGGCCGGATGTGCTGGCAGTGGATGAGACTCCGGGCGCGCGCGTGGAGTTTTCCGTATCGCGCAACCTCGCCGATGCGATGGCGGTGGCCGAGCGACGCCTGGAAGTGCAGAACGCCAACCTCGTGAACTATTCGCTGTTGAGCCTGCCGCTGCAGGCGCAGGAGGTCTATCGGATACTGCTGATGGTGCCGATTGGCGCCTTCATCATGCTGATCCTGCGAAATCTCGTCGGCATCAAGACCTATGGCACCTTCATGCCGGTGCTGATCGCGCTGGCATTCCGCGAGACCGCGTTGATCGCCGGCATCGTGCTGTTTGCGGTGGTGATCGGCGCGGGCCTTCTGGCGCGCTTTTACCTGGAACGATTGCGCCTGCTGCTGGTGCCTCGTTTGACCGCGATCCTGATCCTCGTGGTGCTGCTGATGGCGGCGGTTTCGGTATTGTCCAACCGGCTTGGCATCGAAGTCGGTCTGTCGGTGGCATTGTTCCCGATGGTCATCATGGCGATGACGATCGAGCGCATCTCGATCTCCTGGGACGAGCGCGGTGCGGGCGCCGCACTGCGTGAAGCGGTGGGAACCCTGCTGGTCGCCGCACTGGCCTATCTGGTGATGAGCTGGCAGCCGGTGGAGCACTTCGTGTTCGTGTTCCCCGAAGTGCTGCTGGTGCTGTTCGCGGTCACCCTGTTGCTGGGTCGTTATTCCGGGTATCGGCTCTCCGAGCTGTTCCGCTTCCGCAACCTCGCGCGCGAATCGGAAAAGGACGTCGCGCCGCCGGCCGCCGGACCGCCGTCCGATACGGCACCGGGCTGAACGATGTACGGCCTCTTCCGCACCGCCCGACGTCTGCGCGAGATCGGCCTGATCGGCATCGGTGAGCGCAACGCGAACTATGTACTGCGCTACAACGATCGCAAGTTCTACCCGCGCGTGGACGACAAGCTGGTGACCAAGCAGCTGGCGATCGAAGCCGGCCTGCCGGTGCCCGAACTCTACGCCGTGGTGCGCGCCGAACACGAGATCGCCGCACTGGAAAAAACCCTGGCCACGCGCGAGCAATTCGTTGTGAAGCCGGCACACGGTTCGGGTGGCGATGGCATCCTGGTCATCAGCGGGAGGCGCGGCGACAAGTACCGGCGCTCCAATGGGCAGCTGATGTCGCGCGAGGAGTTCGCCCACCATCTTTCCAATGGCCTGTCCGGCCTGTTCTCGCTCGGTGGCCAGCCCGATCACTTGCTGGTCGAATACTGCGTGCAGTTCGACCCGATCTTCGACCAGGTCAGTTATCGCGGTGTGCCCGACGTGCGCATCATCGTGTTCCTGGGTTATCCGGTGATGGCGATGATCCGCCTACCCACGCGCATGTCCGACGGCAAGGCCAATCTGCACCAAGGCGCGATCGGCGTCGGGATCGACATCCCCACGGGCCTGACCCGTCGCGGCGTCTGGGGCACCGAGGTGATCCGCGAGCACCCGGACACCGAGCAAAGCATCGTGGGCCTGGCGATACCGCACTGGGACGATCTGCTGTTGATGGCCTCGCGTTGCTTCGAACTCTCGCAACTGGGTTATATCGGCGTCGACTTCGTACTCGACCGCAGCCTCGGGCCGATGATCCTCGAGCTCAACGCGCGCCC
>CAZTXX010000001.1:19783-45740 GCA_964617405.1 uncultured Aquimonas sp.
GGATCGGGAAAACGGACATGCGCATCAAACTCATTGTCGCGGCCTGTGCGCTGGCGTTGCTGGCCGCCTGCGCCACCTCGCCAACCGGGCGTCGCCAGTTGCTCGTGGTATCGGACAGCGAGGTCAACCAGATGGGCCTGGCGACCTTCCAGCAGATGAAGGCCAACGACAAGCTCTCCATCGACAAGCGCAAGAGCGACACCATCGACTGCATCGTGCACGCCCTGGTCGCCCAGCTGCCCTCGCAGTGGCAGGGCTACGACTGGGAGGCTCAAGTGTTTGCCATCGATTCCGCCAACGCCTTCGCGCTGCCCGGTGGCAAGGTCGGCGTCAATACCGGTCTGTTCAAGGTGGCCACCACACAGGACCAGTTGGCCGCCGTGATCGGCCATGAAATCGGCCACGTCATCGCCCGCCATTCCAACGAAAGGCTTTCGCAAAGCGTACTCGTGGAAGCCGGCACGAGCCTGGTCGGCGCCTACGCCGGACGCAACGCCTCGCCTGAGCAGGTGAACCAGCTGGTGGCCCTGCTCGGTGCCGGCACCCAGGTCGGAGTGCTGCTGCCCTATTCGCGCCTGCACGAGAGCGAGGCCGACCGCATCGGCCAGAAATTGATGGCCAAGGCCGGATTCGATCCACGACAGGCGGCGATCCTTTGGGAAAACATGATCCGCGCCAGTTCCGGCAGCGCGGCGCCTCCGCGCCTGCTTTCCACCCACCCCGACTCCAACGCCCGCGCCCGCGCTCTGGCGGAAGCTGCGCCCGCCCTGATGCCGGCTTACGAGGCCGCGCGCCAGGCGGGCAGGCAGCCGAGGTGCCAGTAATCGGACCCAGTTGCGGACTCCCGGCAAGGAAGGTTGAGAATGTCCTCCGTTTGCCATTAGGCTTGGCCGCTCGCCCCGAACGCGTTACGTCGCGCGCTCATCCACGGACCAGAAGATCATGAACCTGTCTACCCTTCTCAAGTCGCTTCTGCTCATGCTCGCGCTGTGCTTCATCGCCGCACAGCCTGCCGATGCGCAATCGAGCCGACGCGGCAGCAAGCAGAGCACCAAGAAGGAAGTGCTGTTTCCCCAGGCCACCCGCAAGGAGCCCGCACAGAAGGCGGCCCCGCGTGTGCAGAAGGAAATGCAGAAGCTCATGAAGGCCTATGAGGACGAGAACTTCGCCGAGGTGATCAAGGTGGGCGAGGCACTGGTCGTGAACAAGGGCGCCGGCGACTATGAAAAGTCCTGGGCCTACCAACTCATCGGCATCTCCAAAGGTGAACTCAACGATTACCCGGGCGCGATCGACGCCTACCGCAAGGCGCTCGATGCGAACGGTCTGGACAACAACGCCCACTACCAGATCATGCTTCAGCTCGGACAGCTGCAGTATCAGGACGACCAGTTCGACGATGCCTTGGCAACGCTCGACCGGTTGATGTCCGAAACCCGCAAGGAAGATCCTCAGACCTTGGCGCTCAAGGGCGGCATCCTTTATCAGGCGGAACGCTACGACGAAGCCGCCGCCGTCCTCAGGCGCGCCGTCGACGCCGACGATGGCAGCCACGACAACTGGGTGCAGATGCTGTTGGCCTCCTACATCAACGCCGAGAAATACGAACAGGCCACCGCGCTCGGCGAGGAAATGCTGCGCAAGAAACCCGATGATGCGCGCCTGCTGTTCAATGTCGCCACCATGTACGCGCAGAACGACCAGCTCGACAAGGCCACCGCCCTGCTCGAAACCGGTCGCAGCCGCAACATGCTCGACGAGCGCGGCTACCGCCAGCTCTACGCGCTGTACTCCAATATGGACAACAAGGAATCCAGCGCCTTGGCCGTCATCAGTGAAGGCTTGGACAAGGGCATCCTCGCGCCCAACATCGAGACCTACACCGCGATGGCGCAGGCCTATTACTTCACCGACCAGATTCCCCAGGCCATCGAGGCCTACCGCAAGGCGATACCGCTGGCGAGCGACGGCGAAACCGCGCTCAACCTCTCGCGGCTGCTGAGCAACGAGGAAAAGTATGCCGAGTCGAAGAAGGTCGCGCAGGAAGCCATCGCCAAGGGCCTGCGCCGCCCCGGAGACGCCTGGATCATCATTGGTCGCGCCGAGCATGGCATGGGCAACCGTGCCGGTCTGGTGGCGGCCTACCGCGAAGCAGCCAAGTTTCCCGAGACCAAGCAAACGGCTGAAGAGTGGCTGAAAAAGAATGCCGGCCGTTAACCGTAGGCACAGCTAGCCCGCTTGGTATAAGCTACCGCACTCCCGTTGTCCGACCGTCACCAGCAACGCACGGTGACGTTCATGACGACGGGCGATCGAACCCCGAACGTTGCACAAGCCACGCATGACGCAATACGACTCCCATTACGGCTTCGAAGACGATGCCTCCGCCAAATTCAGCTGGGCACGCGTAGCCGGCTTTTCCTTTGCGATCGCGCTGCACGTATCGGCCTTCATGCTGATGCTGACTCCCGCGGCTCCGCCTACCATGGCCGACGACGCGCCCGAGACGGTTGAAGTGACCTTCATCGAGCCGCCGCCGCCGCCGCCCCCGCCGCCGCCGCCGCCGCCGGAACCACCGAAGCGCCCGCCGCCGAAGATCATCGAGCGCGCCGCGCCGCCGCCGCCCACGCCGGCCGCACCGCCGCCGGTGGTTCTGGACGATCCGACGCCGATGTCGATTCCCGCGCCGCCACCGGCCCCGCCGGCCCCGCCGGCTCCCGTGGCCAACTACGGCGCGAGTGAAGACACCAGCTACCGTCGCTATCGCCCACCGCGCTACCCGCCACAGGCCGTGCGCCAGCGGCAGGAAGGCGAAGTCATTCTCCGTGTTTTGGTCGGGACCGATGGCAATCCGGTCCAGGTCGAAGTCGAAAAATCCAGTCGTTCACGTCTGCTGGACCGCGCCGCGATGGATGCGGTGCGGGATTGGAAGTTCAACCCCGGCATGCGTGACGGCAAGGCCATCCAAAGTTGGGTACTCGTACCCATTTCGTTCAAGCTCAGTGATCTCTAAGAAGGGACAGGCGTTATGCAACAAGATGCAGACCTCACCTCGCCGGCAACTCAGGCCGCTGTAGACCCCGCCGCGCAGGCACCCGGCTTCGCCGGCGCATCCGACGCCGACGCGTTGTCGCAGATGGGTTTTTCCCATCTCTTCCACGAGATGAGCACCAAGCCCGGCGAGTTCGTCGTGTCCTGGGTGGTGCTGATCACGCTCGTGGTCATGTCGGTGGGTTCCTGGTACTACACCATCGTCAACTTCCTCAAGAGCAGCGTGGTCAAGGCACGTGCCGAACGTGTCATCCGCACGTTCTGGGATACGCCCAATCCCGCCGAAGCGATTCGCTTGATGGAGGAACAGCCCAAGAAGGAGCCGTTCTCCAAGATCGCCCTGGAAGCCGCTCAGGCCGCGCTGCACCATCAGCGTAGCGAGGGCAGCCGCCTGGCCGAATCCCTGAGCCGTTCGGAATTCATCGACCGCGCGCTGCGTCAGGTGGTCACGCGTGAAAGCGCAAGGCTGGAAAGCGGCCAGACCTGGCTCGCGACCTCGGGTTCGACCGCACCGTTCGTCGGTCTGCTCGGAACCGTGTGGGGCATCTACGGTGCGTTGATCCGCATCGGCGCCACCGGCCAGGCCTCGATCGACGCGGTGGCGGGTCCGGTGGGCGAGGCGCTCATCATGACCGCGCTCGGCCTGTTCGTCGCCATCCCGGCGGTGATCGCGTTCAACGCCTTCGTGCGCGTGAACAGCCAGACCAACGCCCGCTTCGACGCATTCGCGCACGATCTGCACGACTTCTTCGCGACCGGCTCGCGCATGGGCGACGCGCCGAAGGGCAAGGGCTGAGGCCCTTTGGGTCATCCGGACGGACGAGACCACGATGTCATACAGCAACAACGACAGCAGCGGCGGCGGCGCACCGATGGCGGAAATCAACGTCACGCCGCTCGTCGACGTGATGCTGGTGCTGCTGATCATCTTCATGATCACGGCGCCGCTGATGGCACACAAGATCCAGATCAAGCTGCCAGAGACCACCCTGAACGACAAGCCGGAGGACCACTCCCGGCCGATCACGCTGGCGGTCAAGGAGGATGGTGAGGTGTTCTGGAACGATGAGCCGATCAGCCAGCAGATGCTGGAGTCGCAACTGGCGCTGGAAGCCCAGAAGCAACCCCAGCCGCGCATCGACATCCGTGCCGACAAGACCACCAAGTACCGGGTGGTGCAAAACGTGGTGAAGACCGCCAAGAGCGTCGGCATCGCCAAGGTCGGCTTCGTCGCCACCAACCAGCACTGAGCCGGGCGCGGCCCAAAGAGACAGGAAATCCATCATGGCATTCAGTACCGGCGGCGGCAGCAGCAGCACGATGGTCTACATGAACGTCACGCCGTTGATCGACGTGATGCTCGTGTTGCTGATCATCTTCATGGTCACTGCACCCATGCCCTCGTTCCACATCCAGATCGATCTGCCGCAGCCCAGCAAGAACAAGGTCGACAACCCGGAGGATCCTCCGCCGCCGATACGCCTGCGGATCAGCGACACCGGTGAACTCTTCTGGGACAACAGCCCCTTGCCCAAGTCCGCCCTCACCCCCTCGTTGATGGTGGAGGCTTCGCGCGATCCGCAGCCCACCCTGGAGCTGGAAACCAGCCCCGAGGTGCGCTACGAGGTGCTGGCCGACGTTTTGGCCACCGCCAAGAACGCGGGCATGATCAAGATCGGCTTCGTGGAAACGATGTAGCTGCCCGCGACATCCGCAAGACCTGGAACGCCGCTTTCGGGCGGCGTTCTGCTGTCTGCGGCGTGATGCGCGTCAACGCGGAGAGGTATCCGTGACACCTCAGCTTCGCTCGGCCACGGGGCCGATCACTGCAAGGTAGTCGCGCACGGTGCGTTCCAGCCCTGCGTATAGTGCATCGTCGATCAGGGCATGGCCGATGGACACTTCGGCGACCTGTGGCAGAGCCCTCAGGAACGGGCCGAGATTGAGCTGGTCCAGATCGTGCCCGGCATTGACCTCTAGCCCAGCGTCGAGTGCGGCGATCACGGTTTCACGGCAGGCCGCCAGCGCTTTCTCGGGGTGACCTGCCGCAAAGGCTTCGGCATAAGGGCCGGTATAGATCTCGACACGGGAAATTCCCGCCCTGCGAGCCTTGTCCATGCCGCGCGTGCTGCCTGGATCCACGAATACGCTGACCCGCGCGCCGCAGGCCCGCAGGCGATCCACCACCGGAGCCAACCTGTCGCAATCGATCGCCAGGTCGAAGCCGTGATCGGAGGTGAGTTGACCGTCGCCATCCGGCACCAGGGTGGCCTGATCGGGTCGTGCCGCGTCCACCAAGGCAAGAAAACCGGGATAGCCACCGCGTGCCGGCGCAAAGGGGTTGCCTTCCAGGTTGAACTCGACGCCGGCACCCGTCAGCGGTGCAAGCGCCATCACATCGTCGGGACGCACATGGCGCATGTCCGGACGGGGGTGCAGGGTGAGTCCGTGCGCGCCGGCTTTGATCACGGTGCGTGCGGCGCGCACGATGTCCGGGCGCGAACCACCGCGGGAATTGCGCAGCACGGCGATCTTGTTGAGGTTCACGCTGAGACGGGTCATGTCGCCATTATCGGCGCTTGGCTGGCTTCGCGTCATGTGCCATCGGCATCACCATATCGGCAAAGTCAGGAGCGTCCCGCAAGCCGGCTCAACCCCGCTAGACTTTGCCCACCATGCCCGCCTATGCCTATCAAGCGCTCGATGCTGCCGGACGCACCAAAAAAGGCGTGTTGCAGGCCGATACCGCGCGCGCCGCACGTGCCGGCCTGCGTGAGCGCGGCCTCAATCCTCTGCAGGTGACCGCAGTCGCGGAAGGCGGCGGCGGATTCGCACGTCGCCGCGGTGGTCTTTCGGCACAACAGTTGGCCACCGTCACTCGTCAGCTCAGCGCCTTGATCGGAGCCGGACTGCCGATCGACGAAGCGCTCGCCGCCCTGGCGGATGGCAGTGATGGTCGGCTTCGCACCCAACTTGTGGCGCTGCGCGCTCGGGTCATGGAGGGTGCAACCATGGCCCAGGCCATGGCCGAGTCGCCGGAAACCTTCCCCACGCTCTATCGTGCAACGATCGCCGCGGGTGAGAGCTCCGGGCGACTGGATCAAGTGCTGGAGCGGCTCGCCGACTACACCGAAACCCGCCAGGCCTTGCGCGCGCGGATCATCCTGGCCTTGGCCTACCCGTTGCTGCTCACCTTTGTGGCCTTGGCGGTGGTGACCGGCCTGATGATCTGGGTGGTACCGCAGGTGATCACGGTATTCGACCAGGCGCACCAGACGCTGCCCTGGGCCACGCGCGTGCTGATGGGTGTTTCGGATGCGATCGAGCGGTTTGGCCCCTGGCTGTTGCTGCCGCCGGCACTGTTCGCTGCTGTTCTGTTCCTGGTGGCGCGTAGTCCGCACTTGCGTCAGGCCTGGCAACGCGGCCTGTTGCGTGTGCCGGTTCTCGGACGCCTGATCCGCGCCGCAGACATGGCACGCTTCGCGCGGACCCTGGCGCTACTGGTATCGAGCGCCGTACCCCTGCTCGAAGCACTCGGAATTGCCGCACAGGTGATCGGAAACCACACGCTGCGACAGAGCGTTGCACGGGTCGGCGTGCGGGTGCGCGAAGGACAACCGCTGGCGCGTGCGCTGCAGGAAACCGGCGAGTTTCCCCCGGTGATGCTGCGCCTGATCGCCAGTGGCGAAAAAAGCGGCCGCCTCGACAGCCTGTTGTTCGATGCCGCCGCCCAGCAGGAGCGCGAACTCGATACCGCGCTGGATGTGGCCACCACGGTGCTCGGTCCGGGCGTCATCCTGCTGGTGGGCGCCTTGGTGCTGTTCATTGTGCTGGCCATCCTGCTGCCGATCTTCTCCCTCAACACCCTGGTTCGATAGCGTCGGCCCGGCGCCGATGCTACCGTGCGGCAAGCACCCGGCCCGCCTCTTTCCTGCATGTCCCTGCTTCGATTCGAACACGTCAGCAAGCGTTACCCCGGTGGCCATGAGGCACTCAGCGACGTGAGTTTCAGCGCCGAGGCGGGCGAGATGCTGTTTGTCACCGGTCACTCCGGGGCTGGCAAAAGCACCCTGCTGCGCATGATCCACTTGAGCGATCGCCCCACACGTGGGGCGGTCCTGTTGCAGGATCGCAATCTCGCCGCGATCCGCCGACGCGCCTTGCCGCACCATCGCCGTCGGGTGGGGGTGGTGTTCCAGGATCATCGCCTGCTGATGGATCGCAGTCTGTTCGACAATGTCTCGCTGCCACTGGTCATCGCCGGCACGCCCCGATCGGACATCGACAAGCGCGTGCGCGCGGTGCTGGAGCGGGTTGGCTTGGGAGGCCGCGAGCGTGCCCTGCCACGGATGCTGTCCAGCGGCGAACAGCAGCGGGTGGGCATTGCCCGCGCCGTCGTCGCACGCCCCGACGTGCTGGTGGCCGACGAACCCACCGGCAACCTCGATCCGGATCTTGCAGCGGAAATCATGCGCTTGTTCACCGAACTCCCCGCGCAGGGCACCTGTGTGCTGGTCGCCAGCCACGATCTGCATCAAGTGCGCCGCCTGCGCAAGCGCGTGCTGGTGCTGGACCATGGCCGGCTCATCGACGACTACCGCCCGGATGCCAACGGATGAATGTCGCACGCCCCCGTCGCAACGCTCCCGCCGAACGGGTCGGCATCAGGCCGACCCTGCCGCAAACCCTGCGTGCCTGGCGCGAGCAACACCTTTTCAGCTTCTTTTCGAGCCTGGGCCGCCTGATGCAGCGACCCTGGGCCACCGCCATGACCGTGGGCGTGATGGCCGTGGCCATCGTGCTGCCCCTGTGCCTTGCAATCCTGCTGAACAACGTGGAACGCCTGTCGGGCAGTTTCCGCGAGGCCCGCGAAGTCAGCCTGTTTCTCACGCCGGGCACGTCGCTGCAGGATGCCGGTGTGCTGCGCAGCCAACTGGAAGCCGATGCGCAGGTCAGCGCCGTATTGTTGCGCACCCCGGAGGAGGGCTTGGCGGAGTTTCGCCAGATGGCCGACTTCACCGACGCGCTTGCCCTGCTCGACGACAACCCGCTGCCGCCGGTGCTGATCGCAAGTCCGGCCGATGGTGTCGACCCCCTGAGCTTGGCCGAACGTCTGGGCGCGCTTCCTCTGGTCGATTTCGTGCAGCATGATGCGCAATGGCGCGCACGCTTGTCGGCGTGGCTCGACCTCGGCCGGCGCGTGGCATGGCTGTCTGTGGTGTTGTTGGCCGTTGGCGTATTGCTGGTGGTGGGCAATACTGTGCGTCTGGACATACAGAGTCGGGCGGAGGAAATTCAGACCGTGCAGCTGCTGGGGGCCACCGATGGCTTTGTGCGACGCCCGTTCCTGTATCTTGGCGCAGGCTACGGCCTGCTGGCCGGGGCGCTGGCGCTGTGCCTCGTCGCGTTCGTTCCGAGATTGCTCCACGGCGTGGTGGTCGAGCTGGTTTCCAGTTACGGCAGCAGCTTCGTCCTGCGCGGACTGGGCATGACGATGGTGCTGGTGACCCTGGCAGGCGCGATGGCGCTGGGTTGGCTTGGCGCCTGGCTGGCGGCGGGTCACCACCTGCGCCGCAACCTGCCCGAGGTGGAGGCAAATCCATGAGTGGAATCACCCGCCACATCACCAGTGACACGCCGCGCATCCTCATCGTGGATGGCTCCCGGGTGGCGCGCAAGCTGATCGAGCAGGTGCTGGTGAAGGATGTGCCGGGCGTGACCGTCATTTCCTGCGAAACCGGTGCCGAGGCACGTACCGCCCTGCAGGAGGGTGTGGTGGACCTGGTCACCACCGCCTTGCGCCTGCCGGATCAGGATGGGCTGGAACTGGCCCACTACATCCGCGAGCACGCCCCCCAGGCCTACATCCCGATCATCGTGGTATCCGGTGATGCGCAGGAACGCCTGGTCAACCGCAGCTTTGGCGACGATGTCACCGACTACTTCGACAAGGGACTCGGGTTCTCCGCGCTGTCGGCCTTCATCCAGGGTTACGTGCGGCCCGAGTCGGGTGCCGGTGGCGAGGTCCTCTATGTCGAGGACAGCCGTGTGGTGGCGGTGGCGACCCGCCGGATGATGGAAAAGCACGGCCTTGGTGTGACCCATGTCGTCAGTGTGGAGGACGCGCTGGCCCATCTGGAAACCTCCCGCGCGCAGGGCCGGATCCCCGGCCCCGACATCATCCTCACCGACGTCTACCTCAAGGGCGGCATGACCGGCAACGACCTGCTCGAACATGTGCGTGGTGCGCAGTTCGGCTACGGCAAGGCGCAGTTGCCGATCCTGGTGATGACCGGCGACGACAACCCCGCCAACCAGAGCGCCTTGATCCGCGCCGGCGCCAACGACCTGGTGCAAAAGCCCATCGAGGAGCGCCTGCTCATCACCAAGCTGATCTTCCAGCTGCGCGTGGGTCGCCTGATGCGCGAACGCCTCGCAGCCGCTCCGCGGTGAACGCCGATACCGACCGTATCCGCCTGGAGCCAGGCTGGAAATCACGCCTGCTCGATGCGTTTGCCAGCCCGTCGATGCAGAGTCTTCGCGCCTTCCTGATGGCCGAGCGGCAACGGGGCAAACGGGTCTATCCACCGGCCCGTCGCATCTTCGCGGCCTTTGATGCCACGCCATTCGACCAGGTGAAGGTGGTCATCCTGGGGCAGGATCCCTATCACGGCCCGGGGCAGGCGCACGGCCTGTGTTTCTCGGTACCCCCCGGTGTTCCGGTGCCGCCCTCGCTGCGCAACATCTACGCCGAAATCGAACGCGATCTGCATATTCCGCCGCCCGACCACGGCTGCCTGCTGCCGTGGGCGCGGCAGGGCGTGTTGTTGCTCAATGCGGTGCTGACGGTTGAGCATGCCCGCGCCGGGTCGCATCAGGGCAAGGGTTGGGAAGCCTTTACCGACCATGCGATACGTGCCCTGGCCGAGGAGCGCGAGAACCTCGTGTTCATGCTCTGGGGCAGTTACGCGCAAAAGAAGGGCCAGATCATCGATGCGCGCCGCCACCGTGTGTTGCGCGCGCCGCATCCATCGCCCTTGTCGGCTTTCCGCGGTTTCATCGGCTGCGGGCATTTTTCCGCCGCCAACGCTTTCCTGACGCGCAACGGACAGGCCCCCGTCGACTGGCAACTGCCTCCGCGCAGCGAGGTGGAAGCGATGCTCCAGGCTGACTGAAAACACACGCACCAGGGTTCATCAACCCCGTGCACGGCGCAGGGTTCGAGCCGCTGACGCGATTCCCGTGTTGCACATACGCTGTTTTGCGGGATGGTTTCCAGCGACAGGCCGGTGGCTTGCGCCCTTGGCAAGACCCACCGGCCGTCACACCGATCAGTTGTCCTCGAAACCGTTCGAGAAAATGATGTCGGACGCGCGTTCGACGGCACCGATGTCCGCAGCGGATCCCAGGACGCGCGGGAAACCGGCACCGCGCTGGTCGTTGCCGAGATTGTTGCTCAGACGATTGTCGAGGACGGGGCTGTCGGCCTGTGGCATGTGCGTTGGCGTGGGGCCGCCGTTGTCGGTCAGGGGGAGCAGTTTGACCATGTCGGTGGGAGGCAGGACGGTCGGGATCGAAATTCCCCCGTGCGACAAGCCCATCAAGTTGTGGCTGCCGGACACGATTACCTGCACGGTGTCGTCCGCCTTGCCGATATTCCAGCTCTTCACCGTGCCGCTGCGAGCGCCCTTGTTGTTGCTGATGATGCTGCTCGACAATTCCAGATCAGTATTGACGACCAGGCAGATACCCGCACCGCAGGCATCGTCTCCCAGACCCGCCTCGCGGTTCTCGGTGATGGTGCTGTTTTCGATCCGTGCGCCCGCCGTCTTGAGCACGATGCCGGCACCGTAGCCGGACTCGCTGGACACGTTGCCGGAGATGGTGCTCTGGGAAATGAGCGGGTCGGGGCGCGGAGAGGTTGCTTCAACGACGAGGCCCGCCGCGCCGGACGCCGTGTTGGACACGATGGCGCTGTCGACGATCGCCAGCTCGGTCTGATAGGCGTAGATCCCACCGGCGGCGTCGCCCGCCGTATTCCCGGAGAAGGTGGTCGAGATCAGGGTGGCCTGGCCGAGTGCGAAGAATCCGCCGCCGGCGGTGCTGCTGTTCGAGCTTGCCTCGTTGTTGAGGATCTTGGCATTCATGAGGAGTGCACCGCTCGATTCACCGGGCACGCTCGGCAGTGTCACGATGCCGCCACCCGTAGCCGAGCCGGTGAGGGCCTCGGCGTGATTGCCCCGGATCGTGCTGTCGAAGACCTCCAGCTCGCGGGCAAGGACGCCTCCGGCAGCAGAGCTCCCGTTGCCGTCGGCCTTGGCGAGGCTGTTGGAGATCGTCGAGCGCTCGATGCGCAGCTTGCCGTTTCCGGCCCAGATCGCTCCGCCCCGGGCGGGTCCGTCGTGGGGCAGCGCGGTGCCGTCCCAGAGCTGTGAATCCTCCATGGTCATGTTCCTGCCGGCGTAGATCAATCCGCCGGCCGCTTCGGCGCTCGCAATCTGGGTGCTCGTCTCGCACTTGTAGGTCTGCGAATTCTTGACAACGAGGCTGCCGCTGGTGGACACGCAGCCGGCGTTGCCATCGGTCGCGCTGGCGCGGTTCTTGCCAAGACGGATACTGAGCGTGCCCAGCGTCAGCGTCCCGTTCGTGCGGTTGTGGAGAAAGGGCAGGGTCATGTTCTGACCGGAAATGGAGCCCAGACGGATAATCCCCATGCTGGTTGTGATGGTGCGAATGGTGAATGAGAAGAAACGGAAAAAGCGAAAAGTCTGGCGTTCCATTGGAGTGTCGATGTGAGAGTCCGGGTAGCCAACCTCATCCGCGCGGAGCCCGCGATTGCCGGTACGGGTTCCACCGGTTCCGCTTGCGAATCAAAGACGCAGACGTGGGTGCCGGGAACAACGAGGAAACCGGACATGCGGTCTGTGTCAGACTTGCACCCATGACTTCCGGCATGTCTTCCCCGCCCCAAAGCGGATCGTTCGAGTCGGGCGGTGAACTTCTGCATACGCTTGTGGATGCATTCCACGCGGACTTGCGACGCATTGCCCGGCGCGAACGGTTCCGCGTGGGCGCCGGGGCAACCTTGTGCACCACCGCCCTCATCAGCGAAGCCTGGATCAAGCTGCAGCGCGCGCCGGCATGGCAGAACGAGCAGCATTTCCTTGCCACCGCCGCGTTGGCGATGCGCCAGGTATTGGTGGGTGATGCCGAGCGCCGCTTCGCGATCAAGCGCAACGCCGGTGTCGCGCCGATGGCGTTGGATGAGGAGTTCGAGGTACCTGATGAGGCCGACGAGCAGATCCTGCAGGTAAACGAGGCGCTGGAGCGTCTCGCGCAGCTCAGTCCGCGCTTGGCGCAGGTGGTCGAATGTCGTTTCTTCGCGGGCTTCAGCGAGATCGAGACCGCGCGTGCCCTGGCCGTGACCGACCGCACCGTGCGACGCGACTGGGTGAAGGCGCGTGCCTGGCTGTATCGCGAACTGGGTGAGGGTAGCTTCGCCGAAGAAGACAGCGCGTGATGCCGACGGTCGACCCGGCGATTGCACGATTCTCCCGCGTCGAAGCCTTGCTGGATGAGGCATTGGACCTGCCAGAACAGGCGCGTGCCGATTATCTGGAGCAGGCCTGCGGTGACGACACCGAACTGCAAGCCGAAGTGCGATCCCTGTTGCACGCGGCCGAGGTTTCGGAAGGTTTCCTGGAGCACCGTCAGGTATCGCATCGCGACATGTCGGACCAATCCATCGGCCCTTGGCGCGTGAAGCATCGCCTCGGCGTGGGCGGCATGGGCGAGGTCTGGTTGGCGGAACGCGCCGACGGACGATTCGAGCAGAAGGTGGCGGTCAAACTGCTGCATCGCGCGGACCCGCAAGAAGCGATCAGCCTGCTGCGCGAACAGCGTTTGCTGGCGCGCCTGCAGCATCCGGGTATCGCCCAGTTGATCGACGCGGGAACCCTGTCCAGCGGGCGCCCGTACATGGTGATGGAGTACGTGGAGGGAACGCCCCTGCTGCAATACGCCCACGCGTTGCCGCTGGAAGCGCGACTGGGCCTTTTCTTGCAAATGTGCGAGGCGGTGGCTTTTGCCCACCGTCACCTCATCGTGCATCGCGACCTAAAGCCGGAGAACATCCTGGTGCGCCAGGATGGACGCGTGGCCCTGCTCGATTTTGGCATCGCCCGAAGCCTCGATGCCGAGCCCGGTCAGACCCGCGACCTGCGCATGACGCCCCGCTATGCCGCGCCCGAGCAGATCGAGGGCCAGCCGCAGACCACCTTGACCGATGTCTACGCGCTGGGCCTGCTGCTGCATGAACTGCTGACCGGGCATTCGCCCTGGGGCGAGCTGGTGGGCAATGGTCCGATCGCGCTGTTGCAGCGCGCCCGCAGCGGCCCTCCGCCCGCGCCCAGTGCCAGCGTTCCCATCGCCGAGGCGCGTCGCCTGCGCGGCGATCTGGATGCCATCGTATCCAAGGCGCTGCGCCCCGAGCCTGGGGAGCGTTATGTTTCGGTGGATGCGCTCGACCGTGACGTGCGCGCCTATCTGGTGCACGCGCCGGTGGCGGCGCGTGGCGGTGCCCTCGGCTATCGCGTGCGCCGTCTTTTACGCCGCTACTGGTTGGCCGCTGCGGTCACCATCGGCGTGTTCCTTGGCCTGGTCGCGGCACTCTCGGCCATCTCACTGGCGCGTTACGAAGCCGTGGTGGAGCGTGACATCGCCCAGACCGAAGCACGCCGCAGCAAGGCCGTGCGCGACTATCTCGCCCACATGTTCCGAGATGCCGGCCAGCGTGCGCAGCAAGGTACCCCGCTCACCGCCAAGGAAGTGCTGGATCAGGCCGCCGCGCGTGTCGCAGCGGATTTTTCCCGTGACCCGGCAACCAGCGCCGACGTACTCAAAGCCTTGGGTGAACTGCATTTCTACATCGACGACTATGCCGCCGCCGCACCCTTGCTGCGTCGCTGGCTGAGCCACGAGGCCGTGATCGGCAACCCCGTGGCCGCCGCCGATGTGCGCTTCACCCTCGCGGAAACCGTGCATCGGATGGGGGATCGCGACGAAGCCCGGGCCTTGCTCGATGAGGCGCAGGCGTACTGGGAAACCCAGCCCGAGCGTCACGCCGATGTCCTGTTGACCTCGCGTACCCTCCAAGCCCGGCTGCAACGCGAAGCCGGGGAGGTCGATGCCGCATTGCGGACCCTCCAAGCCGCCTTGCCGCAGCGGCTCAGGCGTTCGGGCCATGAGCACTTCGAGACGGCCGCGCTCTACACCAATCTTGGTGCCGCCTACATGCAGGCCGGGCGTATCGACGAAGGCATTGCCGCCTCGCAACAGGCCATGATGCTGTGGCGCGCACTCGACCTGGGCGGCGGCAACGATGCCCTCAACACCCTCAACAACCTTGCCGCCGCACAATTTCGCAAGGGCGATCTGGTCGCAGCCGAAACGGCGTTTGCCGAGGCGCTCGAGCTGCGTCGCTCACTGCTCGGCCCTTCAGCCGCGACTGCGGCGCTGATCGGAAACTACGCCCGCGTCCTGCAGCGTCTGGAACGCCACGACGAGGCTCTGGAATACGCCGGCGAAGCCGAGGGCATGGCCCGCGTCCACGCCGGGCCGGCCAGTCCCTTGACCCAGGCCGCGCGCATCACCCGTGCCGAACTGTTGCTGGCCTTGCAACGACCGCTCGACGCGGTCGGGTTGATGGACGGGTTTGCCGCGGAGGAGATCGCGGCCGCGCCCGCGAGCTTGCGTCTGCGCCTGGCGCTTGTGCTTGCGGAAGGCCACCAGCGATTGGGCGATGTGGCCAGGGTCCGCCAGCACCTGTCCGAGGCGAGCACCTTGCTGACCGATGGCGGTCCCGAGCGCGACGCCTTCCAGGCCCGTATCACGGCACTCAAAAAACGATTGGCACACTAGGAGCCTGCACGGGCCGCTCGGGCCGACGCGGGAAAAGAAACGGCCCCGACAAGGCGGGGCCGTTCGAGCGGGACGCGCAAACAGGTTCAGGCGACCAGCAAGGCCTTCATCTTCTTCATCGCATTGGCCTCGATCTGGCGGATGCGTTCGGCGGACACGCCGTACTCGTCCGCCAGCTCCTGCAAGGTCGCCTTGCTGTCATCGTCCAGCCAGCGCCGGCGGATGATGTCGCGCGAGCGTGCATCGAGCTGGGCGAGGCCTTCACGCAACAGGTCGAGCTGGTTGCTTTCCGCGTCCTCGACCGCGTGAAGCTGGGCGGGGTCGGCATTGCTGGCCACCAGCCATGCCGTGGGTGCGGGTGGCGCGTCGTCGCCTTCGTCCACCGGCGCATCGAAACCGATGTCGCGTCCGGACAGGCGCGCCTCCATTTCCAGCACCTCGGACTCGGGCACGTTGAGATCGCGCGCCACGGCCTGCACTTCCTCGTGGTTCATCCAGCCCAGGCGCTGACGGCTCTTGCGCAGGTTGAAGAACAGCTTGCGCTGCGCCTTGGTGGTGGCGACCTTGACGATGCGCCAGTTCTTGAGGATGAACTCGTGCATCTCGGCGCGGATCCAATGCACTGCGAAGCTGACCAGGCGCACACCCTGGGTAGGGTCGAAGCGCTTGACCGCCTTCATCAGGCCGATATTGCCTTCCTGGATCAGGTCGGCGATCTGCAGACCGTAGCCGTTGTAGCCACGCGCCACACGCACCACGAAGCGCAGGTGCGAGAGCACCAGGGCGCGCGCGGCGGAAAGATCCTGATCGTCGATGAAACGATGGGCCAATTCCTGTTCTTCCTCCACCGTCAGCACGGGAATGCGGTTCACCGCACCGATGTAGGCGTCCAGCGAACCCAGTGCGCTGGGAATGGGAAGATTGTTGGTCACCAGGGCGTTGTTCATTTCGTAAGTCTCCTTTCACGGGAGGTGCTGCAATTCTAGCACTCAAGGCATTGGAGTGCTAAAACCACGCGAAGTTCCCGTCGCGATCGAAATGACACCCGTCCCACCCAGATGGGCGCGCGGATGCCTCGAATCAAGCCCCCGTATGACGGGCGCTGCCTGCGGCGACTGCGGCAGATGAACGGCACCCGTCATACGGAGTCATGTCGGGAACACCCGCTGAACGTAGCGGGTCAGTAGCTGACCATGCCACGCCACGCCGGGCTTGCCGATGGCGCGCAGTGTTGGCACGCTGGCGGCGGTGTACGTCTGCCGGCGGCACCATTTTTCCAGAGGTTTTCCCATGTCCGTACTGCGTCCCCTGATTGTCCTCGGTCTTGTCCTTGCCCTCGCCACTGGCGCATGGGCCAAGCCCAAGTCGTCCGAAACCCAGGTGCTGGCGCCCACCGACGTGCAGATGGACGTGGCCACCCTGGTCACCCAGCTGCTGAGCAACAGCCGTTACCACTATCACCCTCAGCCGCTGGACGATGCGCTGTCCGAGCGCATCTACGACCGTTATCTGGAAGCACTCGACCGCGACCGGATGTACCTGCTGGCTTCCGACGTGGAACGCTTCGCGTCATTGCGCACCGGCTTCGACGATGCCCTGCGCGACCGGAACCTGCAGCCGGCCTTCGACATGTTCAACGTCTACGTGCAGCGGGTTTCCGAGCGCACGAAGTTCGTGCGCGACTACCTCAAGACCGACATCGACCTTGCCACCGACGAAACCTGGGATTACGACCGCAAGAACGCGCCCTACGCGAAGGACGCCGAAGAGCTGGACGCACTCTGGAAGAAGCGTGTGAAGAACGACGTGTTGCGCCTCAAGCTGGCCGGCAAGGAGATGGCGGCGATCCGCGAGACCCTGGACAAGCGCTATGCCAATTACGAATCGCGCGCCCGCGCCATCCGTGGCGACGATGTGTTCCAGACGTTCATGAATGCCTACACCAACGCGATCGAGCCGCACACCAGCTACATGAATCCGCGCACCACCGAGAACTTCAATGTCTCGATGCGCCTGTCGCTCGAAGGCATCGGCGCGGTGCTGCAGGTCAACGACGAGGAAGTCACCGTGATCCGCTCGATCGTGCCGGGCGGTCCGGCCGCGTTGTCGGGCAAGGTCAAGCCCGGCGACCGCATCTACGCCGTCGGCCAGGGTACCGATGGTGCCATGGTGGACGTGGTGGGCTGGCGCATCGACGATGTGGTGGAACTGATCCGCGGCCCGCGTGAAACCCAGGTGCGTCTGGATCTGCTGCCTGCCGACGCCGGCGTCGATGGCGAACACCAGACCGTGCTGATCACGCGCGAGAAGGTGAAGCTGGAAGAACAGGCCGCCAAGAAGTCGGTCATCACCCTGGGCGAGGGCGACGCGGTGCACCGTATCGGCGTGATCGATCTGCCCACCTTCTATCAGGATTTCGAAGGTCGTCGTCGTGACGAGCCGGACTACCGTTCCGCCACCCGCGACGTGGCCAGGCTGCTCGAAGAGCTCAAGCAGGAGAAGGTCGATGGCGTGGTGATCGATCTTCGCAACAATGGCGGCGGCTCGCTGGTCGAGGCGGTCGAGCTGACCGGCCTGTTCATCGATCGTGGTCCGGTGGTGCAGGTGCGCGACGCGCGCGGACGGGTCGACGTGCAGCGGGATACCGACGCCGGTACCGACTGGGACGGCCCGCTCGCGGTGCTGGTGAACCGGGTTTCGGCCTCGGCCTCGGAAATCTTCGCCGCCGCGATCCAGGACTATGGCCGCGGGCTGATCATCGGCGAGACCACCTTCGGCAAGGGCACGGTGCAGAACCTGGTGGATCTGGACATGTTCGCGCGCGGTGAACACCCGCAATTCGGCCAGCTCAAGGTCACCGTCGCCCAGTTCTTCCGTGTCGAGGGCGGCTCCACCCAGCATCGTGGAGTCACCCCGGACATCGCCTTTCCGGTCACCCTGGACGCGGACGACTACGGCGAGAGCACCTACGACAACGCCCTGCCCTGGACCCGCGTGGACGAGGCCAAGCACAACAGTCTGGCCAACTTCGCACCGCTGCTGCCGTTGCTCGAAGCCCGTCATCAGGCGCGCGCCAAGGACGATCCGGAGTTCATCTGGCTGGCCGAGGATGTTGCCGAGTATCGCCGTCAGCGCGCCGAAAAGTCGTTGTCGCTCAACGAGGCGACACGCCGTGCCGAGCGCGAACGCAACGAGGCGCGCCGCACGGCGCGCGCCCAGGAACGCAAGGAGCGCGGGCTCGCCGATGCCGAGGACGCCAGCGCCGAGGATGATGGCCTGCAGGCGGACGAGCGCAATGTGGCGGCGGATGCCAAGCGCGAGGAAGACGCCAAGAGCCAGCCCCCGGACGTGTTGGCGCGCGAGGCCGCGCATATCCTTGCCGATGCGATCGACCTGCTGAAGGCGGACCGCACGCTGGCCGCGCAGGTGCTGCCGGCAGCCGATAGGCCGGTGACCGATCCGGACACCACACGCGTTCGCTGATCACGCCGGGCTCCGTGCCGCATGGGTCTGTTTTCCGTAGGGGCTTGGCGCAGCAGGCTGCGCGCTACGGGTTGGCCTTCGAGACTGCCGGGTCGGCAGTGCGAAGCCTGCATGGAGACGGGCTGGTCAACGCGGCCTTTTCAGACAGCCCAAACGCAGACGGCGCACCCCAGGGTGCGCCGTCATGCCAAGGTTCCGGGGAACCTTCGGCTTACTTGAAGTTGTAGACCAGGTTGACCTTGGTCAGCGTATCGGTCTTGTCGATACCGGGGCCGACGTCGGTGTTGTGGCGCACGTCGAAGCCCGCCTTCAGCGCGAACTTCTCGCTCATCGCCACCGCGATGCCGAGCTCGTTGCTCAGGAAGGTGTTGTCTGAGCCGGCTTCCACCAGCAGCGTGTTGAACAGGCTGGTGTTGGCGGTGAGCTGGTGCTTGTAGCCCAACAAGCCGCGCGCGATGAATTCGCTATCGGTTTCGTTGGTGACGGCGTCCTTGGCGCGGCGGTAACCGGGGCCGATTTCGGTGGTCAGCGTGGTGCGCGCGTTGTTGATGAAGGTGTGGCCGTAGCCGATCGAGAACGTGCTCTGGTGCGAATAGGGCGCAAAATCATCGTTTTCGTAACGCAGCGCCGCCACCCAGGAGCTGACTTCGCTCATCTTGACCGCGCTGCTGGCACCGAACTCGTAGCGGTTGGCCGAGGTCTGCATGAACTTCTCGGCGATGCCATCGCCATCGGTATCGACACTGACTTCCGACTTGTTGCGCAACGCGGCGAGATAGAAGGAATGCTTCCAGTTGTCGTCTTCCTTGGCGAAGGCGATCTTGCCGTTGGCGTTGTCGGACTTGGCGTTGCCGCGCGCCATCGCCAGACCGAATTCACCGGTGCCGGACCAGCCGCTGTCCTGTGCCGAGGCGAGCATGGGCAGGGCGGCCAGCACGGCAAGGGCGAAAAGGGACTTGGATTTCATTGTTGTTCTCCTGGAAAAAGGGTGCCACGAGTGGCGCCGGGCCGTGATGGTACGGATCGCGCCTGATGCCCGAATGAATCAATAACATTTTGTTCAGGATTGATTCGCTTCCGACCGCACCCGGCAGCGCGGTGCGTGGCTATCATTTCCACTTTCCCAGCGCCCTGGTGGTGTCATGAAGCGTCTGTTTTCCCTGTTGCCTGTCGCCCTGCTCCTGATCGCGGGCAACGCATTTGCCGGAGTCCATGTAGGGGTCGCCAAGGTGGATGAAATCGAGGGCGTCGGCAGCGAGGCGCTGACCCTGAGCTGGGAGACGCAGGCGCGACACCCCTGGGAGTTCATGGTGGGTGGCATCGCCGCCCGCAACAACAGCGTGCTCGATACCCCGCGGGTCTATTTCGGATCGGTGTCCAAGCGCTTCACCTGGAAGGGCTGGTTTGCGCAAGGCGGCATTGCGGCCACCAACTCGGATACCGAAGTCCTGTCGCGCCACTGGCAGTTCCAGACCGGCATCGGTTATCGCTATCAGCGCCTGACCCTTTCCCTGCGTCACCTCTCCAATGCCAACACCGGCGGACGCAACCGCGGCGAGAACCTCTTGCTGCTGCAATACGGCTTCTGAGGGCGGCAATCGGTCATCGGAGCAGCGGGTGTTCCGATTCGATTCCCCGTTCCCCATTCACGCCCTCAGCGACAGCCCCGGCGCCGCTCGCGGTCGATCAGCAAGGCGAGTTCGGCTTCCGCCCCGGGCTCATTGCGTGTGCTCAGGTCGTGGATCCTGCTGATGGTGTCCGGACAGGGGTCGTAGTTGCCGCCAAACAGCATGCCGACGGCCTTGACGAGATCCTCGGGCTTGAACGCCTCGCGCAGCACGATCGGGTTGGGGGTGTAGGACTCGGCGCGTCCCGCGATGGCGGCCGGGCGATGGCGCATCGGATCACGTCGCGTCATGGCCGGGGCATCCTGTTGTATCACCGAATCGATCGCCTGGCGCAGGCGCAAGGCGCGCCTTGCCGGGTCTTCCGGTTCCCCGGAATCGACCAATCCCTGTCGAATGGCACGCGGTGGATCGGGAGGTGCGGAAGCCGTGGCGCGATGAGGCGCGGCGGGATGACGCGTCGTGGGTCGAAGCGGGGCGATGGGAAAAGCGGGAACGGAGGGTGGTTCGGCCACCGGCATGGCTTCGATGAAACTGATCTGCAACGCCGCGACCGGATTTTCCGGCCCGGTCACGGTTTGCAACAGCCACCAGCCGACCAGTCCATGGCCCACGAGCACCGCCAGCAGTGTGCCGACGGCCGTTACACGCTCGCGCAGGGCTGGGTTCGGCATTGCATCTTGTCGGCGACGGTCGGGGGCGCAAGCCTAGGGCAGGCGGTGTAAAGCTTTGATTAAAGTGCCCGCAGACGGTCGGGCGACCGTACTGCAGGCTGTGGCAAGACTAACGCCGCGCCGCGAATTTGGCTCAGGCCACCATGCCACCGTCACCCGAGGAGTCCGGCAATTCCGGCGTTTGCTTCGTGACCTCGTCACCGAAGATGTCCTTCCAGGCCAGATACATGGAAGCGCCGAAGATCGGGGTGAAAACGATGGAAATCAGGAACTGCGCCAAAAGGCTGGAGATCAGCGACACCACGCCCACCACCACCGCCGAACCGACGAAGATGACGAGCAGGTAGACCAGCAGCGTGCCAACATTGGCGAGACTCGCACGCAGGCTCCTGCGCATCGCTTCAAAAGCGTCCTTCTGGCCGAACATCACGGCGGGTATGGCGAAGAAGGTGATCGCAAAAACCGCCAGCATCAGGGCGAGGAGCAGCAGCAACAGCAGGATGGCGCCGACCCCCATGCTGCCGACCAGGGCTTCGGGCCGCTCCAGGAGTGCCGAGGCACCGGCGCCTGCCAGCGCCACCCCGACCCAGATGAGCAGCAGCACGACCGCCAGCACGCCGGCCACGATGCCGGGCAGGCACAGGATCAGCAGCGGGCCCATGCGACCTTGTTCGGTGAATCCCTGGAACAGGTGTGCAACCTCGGCATTGCCACCCTGGTCCTGGGTACGTGCCGCGTGGCACAAGCCGGCATAGAGCGCCGGGCTGATCACCGACAACGCCAGCATGCCGAGGATGGGAAGTGCGGCGATGATGGTATAGATCAGGCCCATCAGCAGGAAAGCTGCGGGATTCTTGAACACCAGGCGCGTCGCTTCGACGAGCCAGGTGACGCCGTTTCCGGCGGGGACGGTGCGGTGGTTGGACATGTCGGACTCCAGACAAGGGGTTGAACGGGTTGCGGTGCCGGCATGACACCTGGCCATGATGGCGGCCTACTCCGGGGGCGGCAGCACCTCAAGCACCTCGGCCACGGTGGTCAGGCCCTGTGTGACCTTTTGCGCCGCCGACGCTCGCAGCGTCTGCATGCCCTGCGCCACCGCACTGTGGATGAACGAAGGCAGATCCATGTCCTTCTGGATCCGGCTGCGCAGCGCCGGGGTGATGAGCAGCAGTTCGTACAGGCCCACCCGTCCCAGATACCCGCTGTGGCGACACTCCAGGCAGCCCTTGGCGGCGTAGCCCGATTCGGGAACCGGCAGTCCGAGGCCGTCGGACAGCACCGCCCAGCCGTCGGTATCCAGTGGCGCTGGGCGCTTGCAGTGCGGGCACAGGGTGCGCACCAGACGTTGCGCTAGCACGCCGTTGAGGGTCGATTGGATCAGATAGTGCGGCACCCCCAGATCGAGCAGACGGGTCACCGCCGAGGGCGCATCGTTGGTGTGCAGGGTCGACAGCACCAGGTGCCCGGTGAGCGAGGCCTGCACCGCCATCTGTGCGGTTTCCAGGTCGCGGATCTCGCCGATCATGATGATGTCCGGGTCCTGGCGCAGCAGTGAGCGCACCCCCGAGGCGAAATCCAGATCGATCGCGTGGTGCACCTGCATCTGGTTGAGCTCGGGTGCGATCATCTCGATCGGGTCTTCCACCGTGCAGACGTTCACCTCGCTGGTGGCCAGGCGCTTGAGGGTGGAATACAGGGTGGTGGTCTTGCCCGAGCCGGTCGGGCCGGTGACCAGGATGATCCCGTGCGGTCGACTGGTGAGCTCCTTCCAGGCGTCGGCTTCGGCGGCATCGAAGCCCAGTTCCTTGGTGGACTTGACCGCCGTATCCGGGTCGAAGATGCGCATCACGCACTTTTCCCCGAAGGCGGTGGGAATGGTGGACAGGCGCATCTCCACCTCGCGCCCACCCGGCGAGCGGGTCTTGATGCGGCCGTCCTGGGGCCGGCGTCGCTCGCCCAGATCCATGCGTCCGAGCACCTTGATGCGACTGATCGCCGCGATCATCACCGGGGTGGGCAGCTCGAACACCTTGTGCAGCTTGCCGTCGATGCGAAAGCGCACATGGCTCAGGTCGCGGCGCGGCTCCATGTGGATGTCGCTGGCGCGCTGTTCGTAGGCGTACTGCAGCAGCCAGTCGACGATGTGCACGATATGGCGGTCGTCGGCGCCCACCTCGCCGGCACGGCCCAGCTCGACGAGCTGCTCGAAGCTCGGCATCGAGACGGTCTGGTTCTCGTCGCGCTGGTCCTTGGCACCGCGCACCGAACGCGTCACGCCGAAGAACTCCATGGTGTAGCGCGCGATGTCCAGCGGGTTGGTCACCACCACGGTGATCTCGCGCCGCAGGACCTGCATCAAGTCGGCCATCCAGCGCTGGTCGGTCGGCTCGCTGGTGGCGATCACCACGCGCTCGGCGTTCACCGCCACCGGCAGGATGCGGTGGCGTTGTGCATAGGCGTGTGAGATCAGTGCGGTCACCGCCGGCACGTCGATCTTGGTGGGGTCGATGCGCAGGTAGCGCAGTCCGCACTGCAACGCCAGCCAGCGGGTCAGGGTCTCCAGGTTCAGCTCGCTGCCCGGCCGCTTGCGGTTGGTGAACTTGAGGTTGGCGACCAGCACCAACGGGTGGATTTCCACCCCGGGACGCTGTTCGCGCACCGCCTGCTGCGCGCGCTCGAGGTCAGCAGCGGTGAGAAAGCCGTCCTCGGCCAGCGCCGGCAGGATCTGGGCAAGCGACAGCCGGGTACCGTCCGCGAGGCGGCGCCGGGGTGCGTGCGGATCCGGTGACTTGCTTGAAGTGGCCATGGCGGCGGCAAGCATGACACGAGCGGCGGGCGATATTCATCCCGTCGACGGGAAATCCCCGCGGCGTTTTTCAGTGCCGATGCGGTTGTCCGTATAATTGCCGGTTTTCACGCGGTGCCAAGGACAATGACCGGTCCCACTTTCCAGCAGTTGATCCAGTCGCTCGATGCCTACTGGGCAAAGCAGGGCTGCGTCCTGATCCAGCCGCTCGACCTCGAAGTGGGCGCGGGCACCTTCCATCCCGCCACCTTCCTGCGCGCGCTCGGTCCCGAGCCCTGGAACGCCGCCTATGTGCAGCCTTCGCGTCGCCCGGCCGATGGCCGCTACGGGGAAAATCCCAACCGGCTCCAGCATTACTACCAGTACCAGGTGGTGATGAAACCCAACCCGGACAATATCGTCGAGCTCTATTTCGACTCGCTCAAGGCGCTCGGCATCGATCCTCTGGTGCATGACCTGCGCCTGGTCGAGGACAACTGGGAGTCGCCCACGCTCGGCGCCTGGGGCCTGGGCTGGGAGGTCTGGCTCAATGGCATGGAAGTCACCCAGTTCACCTATTTCCAGCAGGCCGGTGGCCTGGAATGCAAACCGGTGATGGGCGAGATCACCTATGGGCTGGAGCGGCTGTGCATGTATCTGCAGGCCTGCGACAACGTCTACGACCTGATCTGGACGGTCGGCCCGCAGGGCCCGGTCACCTATGGCGACGTGTTCCTGCAGAACGAACGCGAGCAGAGCGCCTACAACTTCGAACACGCCGACGTGGCCGAGCTCTTCCACCGCTTCGACGCGCATGAGGCCGAGGTCTTCCGTCTGGTGGAAGCCGGCCTGCCGCTGCCGGCCTACGACCAGGTCTGCAAGGCCAGCCACAGCTTCAACCTGCTCGACGCACGCCGCGCAATCTCCGTTACCGAGCGTCAGCGTTACATCCTCCGGGTGCGCAAGCTGGCGCAGACCGTGGCACAGGCGTATTACGAACAACGCGAGAAGCTCGGCTTCCCCGGCCTGAAGCAGTGATGCCGTGGTCCCCGCGAAGGCGGGGATCCAGTGATCTCCCTACACGATGCACGAGACGCCAGGCTCCCGCCTTCACGGGAACGACAGGCGAAGGTGACGAAACGATATGACTCAGATGCAACCCCTCCTGATCGAACTGGGCACCGAGGAACTGCCGGTCAAGGCCTTGCCCGGCTTGGCGCAGGCGTTTTTCGACGGCGTCGTCGCGGGCCTGGAAAAACGTGGCATCACGGTGGATCGCGGTACGGCCGCGCCCCTCTGGACCCCGCGCCGGCTGGTGGTGCTGTTGCCCGGTGTGGCGCTGGAGCAACCCGAACAGCACAGCGAAGTGCTCGGGCCGTACTTGAACATCGCGCTGGACGCCGACGGCCAGCCGACCAAGGCATTGCAGGGCTTTGCCGCCAAGAACGGCGTGGAGTGGACCGCGCTGGGCCGCGTTGCCGATGCCAGGGGCGAGCGCTTCGTGCACCGCGCCAGCGCGCCGGGTGCCGCCACCGCCGCGTTGCTGCCGGAAATCCTTGGCGAGGCGCTTGCCGCCATGCCGATCCCCAAGCCGATGCGCTGGGGTGACCGCGACTACGGTTTTGCCCGTCCGGTGCATTGGCTGGTGCTGCTGCTCGGTGGCGAAGTGGTGGCTGCCGAGGTATTCGGGGTGCCGGCCGGGCGCGAGAGCCGCGGGCACCGTTTCCATCATCCACAGGCGATCACCATCGCCCATCCGGACGACTACATGGCGAGCCTGACGCGCGCCCTCGTGATCGTGGACCCCGAACAGCGTCGCAACCAGATCCGCGCCCAGGTCGAAGCCACCGCCCAGACCGTTGGCGGTGTGGCGCGCATCAGTCAGGACAACCTCGATCAGGTCACCGCCCTGGTCGAGTTCCCCGCGCCGGTGCTGTGCAGTTTCGATCGGGAATTCCTCGCCGTGCCGCAGGAAGCCCTGATCGAAACCATGGAAGTGAACCAGAAGTTCTTCCCCGTCCTCACCGAGTCCGGCGCGCTGACCGAACACTTCATCGGCATCGCCAACATCCAGTCCAAGGATGTGGCCCAGGTGCGCGCCGGTTACGAGCGGGTGATCCGTCCACGTTTTGCCGATGCGCGCTTTTTCTTCGATGAGGACCTCAAACAGGGTCTGGTGGCAATGGGCGACGGCCTGGCCGGCGTGACCTATCAGGCCAGGCTCGGCAGCATCGCCGACAAGGTGCAGCGCGTGGCGGCGCTGGCCGAAACCATCGCCGCGCAGGTCGGTACCGACACGGTGCAGGCGCGTCGTGCCGCCGAGCTGGCCAAGAACGACCTGCAATCGCGCATGGTCAACGAATTTCCCGAGCTGCAGGGCATCGCCGGACGCCATTACGCGGCCGCCGCGGGTGAGG
>CAZTXX010000002.1:0-6572 GCA_964617405.1 uncultured Aquimonas sp.
GTGGACGAACTCTCCGGTTCGACGAATCTGCCGGGAGCAGATTCGGACAGCCGCACTGCGGCTGGCCCCGAAGCGCGCAGCGCGCAGGGGTGCGGTGCACGGATGCACCGCACAATCCCTCCCCTGCAACTTGCGCAAGCCGTATCCCGTCGAGCGTTTTGCGTATCTGGCGGAGAGGGATGTGTGGACGAACTCTCCGGTTCGACGAATCTGCCGGGAGCAGATTCGGACAGCCGCATCGCGGCTGGCCTCGAAGCGCGCAGCGCGCAAGGGTGCTAGCGCACAATCCCTCCTCCAGGTGCGTTCCGGTGGCGGTTCTGGCACGCTGTGGGCCTTTTCATCCACGGCAGGTAACCATGTCCGAAATCCTTGTCCCCGTCTCGTTCGGCGAACTGCTGGACAAGATCGCCATCCTGCAGATCAAGTCCGAGCGGATGGGCGATCCGGCCAAGCTGGCCAATGTGCGCAATGAGTTGGAGGCGCTGGAGCGTACCTGGGCGGCGCACGATGCCTCGAAGACGGATATTTCCGAATTGCGCGCCGGGCTCAAGGCGGTGAACGAGCGACTCTGGGTGATCGAGGACGACATCCGCGACAAGGAGGCGGCGCAGGCCTTCGATGCGCGTTTCATCGAGTTGGCACGCTCGGTGTACTTCCAGAACGACGAGCGCGCGCGACTCAAGAAGGAGATCAACCTGGCGCTGGGTTCGAGCTACGTGGAGGAAAAGTCCTACGCCAACTACCGCGTGTCGCATGCGGTGCCGCCCTCGGCCTGAACACGCAGTTCGGCGGTGCAGCGGTCGATGCAGTCGATCACTTCGTCCATACCGATCAGCTCCATCACGCCGGGGAACTCCACCCGTTTGCCCCAGCGCAGCGCACTGGCAGGTTTTTTCAGGAAGCGCCGCGCGGCTTCGTCGTAGCGGTTCACGGTGAAGCGGCGGTCCGAATAGGGACCGCTGCGCTCGGCGTCGGTACAGGCATAAAGGCCAACCACCCTGGTGCCCAGGGCGTTGGCGATGTGCACCGGTCCGGAATCCGGCCCCAGCAGGATGTCGGCGCGTTCGAGCAAGGCCATGAGCTGCTTGAGGGTGTCGCGGCCGACGAGATCAATGGCGGGCATCTTCATTGCCGCGAGGATGGCATCGGCCATGCTGCGTTCGAGGTCGCTGCGCCCGCCGCAGATCGCGATGCGGTAGCCGTGCTCGCGGGCGGCGTGATCGGCGACGGCGGCATAGCGTTCCGGCAGCCAGTTGCGCAGCGCGTGGCTGGAGCAGGGCGAAACGATCAGGGTGGGAGCATCACCCGGCAGTTGTTGTGCCGCCCATTCGCGCGCGGCTTCGGGCACCGGCAGGCGCCATTCCACATCGGTTTGTTCCAACCCCAATGGGATCGCGAATCGCCCCAGCACGTCGAGCACGTGGGTTCCGCCTTCCGGGATGCGACGGTTGATGACCAGGCCATGGCCTTCTTTGCTGCGCGCGCGGTCGTAGCCGACGCGAAGCGGCGCATCGATGCCCAGTGCCAGCAGATTGGCGCGCGCGGCAAGCTGCATTTGCAGCAAGGCGTCGAAGCGGTGATGGGCCAGACGTTGCCACAGTTCGCGCATGCCGGAGAATCCCGTCTTCTTGTCATAGACGACGAATTCCACGCCTTCCAGACCATCGAGCAGCATGCGTTCGCCGCGGCCGATGATCCAGGTGATGCGGGTTTGCGGCCACGAATGCCGGATCGTGCGCACCAGCGGCACGACATGCGTGGCATCGCCCAGTGCCGAGAGACGCAGGATTGCGACATGTTCAGGCGGGTGGATGAGGCTCACCTTGCTACACTCATGGCCGGGTCAGTGATGTTCGTGTCATGCCAGATGCTTCAGACAACGTGGTGGACGTGCGGCGCGTGCAGTTTGCGCAGGCGGTGATTTTGTTCGACGGTCACAGCCTTGCACAAGCCAGCCCGGATCAGCTCGACGCCAGCGGTTGGGCTTGGGCGCAACCGCTGGCGGGGCGCGGGGGACGCGGCACCGCGGTTCTGGTGCGGGACGAATTCGGTGAGGGCGTGCTGCGCCATTATCGACGTGGCGGCATTGTCGGGCGCTTCATCGAGGATCGCTACCTCTACACGGGCGAATCGAGGGTGCGTTGCGTGCGCGAGTTCCGGCTTCTTGCCGAACTGTACCAGCGTGGCTTGCCGGCGCCGCGCCCCTTGCTTGCCGGTTGGCGCCGGCAGGGGCTTTTCTATCGGGCCGATCTGCTGACCCGGCGGGTCGCCGATTCACACACATTGGCCGAACGCCTGGCTGCCGGGACCATGCGCGGGCTATGGCACCCCGTGGGTGCCACCATTGCGCGTTTTCACCGAGAGGGTGTGTTCCATGCCGATCTCAACGCGCACAACGTCCTGATCGATGCGCGCGACATGGTGTGGTTGATCGATTTCGACCGGGGTGCGCTGCGCGTTCCGTCGCAGGATTGGCAGCATGCCAACCTGCGTCGCCTGCGCCGTTCACTCGACAAGCTTGGAGGGGTGGCTGATTCGGCGTGGAAGGAGCTGCAGGCCGGCTACGCCGCAGGCATGCGCGGGGTCACTCCGGACGAGATCGGCTGAGGGCCCGTGAAAAAGCACCCACTTGCAGCAAGCTCCCGGGTCTGAACGATGACAGCCTGGAACCTGCACTTTCTCGGAGTCGGCAGCGCCAGCGCGGTGGAGCTGGGTTCGGCCAGCGCCGTGCTCGAACGTGACGGCGAGCCGTTGCTGATGATCGACTGCGGGCAAGAAGCACTGACCGCCTATCTCGCCCGATACGGGCAGCCACCGCGCGCCTTGTATCTCACCCATACCCACCTTGACCATGTGGCGGGCATGGAGCGCCTGTTCGTGCAGCTTTATTTCGATCCGGCGCGGCGCGGTTCCTGTCGCCTGTTCCTGCCTGCGCAACTCGTGCCCTGGGTGCAGCATCGCATCGCCGATTATCCCGGTGTGCTGGCAGAAGGCGGGGTGAACTACTGGGACGCCTTCCAACTCATCCCGCATTCGCGCGGCTTCTGGCACGAAGGACTGTGGTTCGACAGTTTTCCGGTGCGTCACCACGCGCCCGACACCGCATTCGGCCTCGCGCTGGCGGGAAGCTTCATCTACACCGGTGATACCCGCCCGATCGGTGAACGCCTGCTGGCCACCGGGACCGGCAGTGAACCCGTCATCCACGACTGCGGCCTGGTCGGCAACCCCTCACACAGCGGCATCGACGATCTGGAACGCGAATATCCGGCCGATCTGCTTGCGCGCTTGCATCTGTACCACTACGGCTCCGCTGCGGATGGCGCGGAGTTGGCCATGCGCGGTTACCGCGTGCTGGCACCGGCGCAGGACCTGCCTCTGGATGGGCCATTGGTAATGCGCGCCTGATCCGACCCATGTGATCCATCACGGGCGACGGGACAGCTTCGTTTCCTGCCGGGCACAGACAAGCAACCACGAAAAACCCCGCCGGAGCGGGGTTTTCGTGGTCTGGCCGGACGTCTGCGGACGGCTGCGGCCTGTATGTTGGTGCCCAGGAGAGGACTCGAACCTCCACGCCTCGCGGCGCTAGTACCTGAAACTAGTGCGTCTACCAATTCCGCCACCTGGGCCGGGTGTCAGACCCGCCGGAAAGCTCCCGGCGAGCCGCGCAATTTACGGAGTATCAGCGTGCTTGTCAATAGACATGGGCAGGCTTTCCAGCGTCCTGACGTGCTGGTTTCATCTGGTCCGCGTCAATCTGCACGTCCACTCGCAGGCCGATCGGCAGCGGCGCGCCGGGGGCGAGTTCGAGGAGGATTTCCAGGGTTTTGGCGTCGCGACGCTGCGTGGGATCGTCGGAGAGGATGGTGCGGGTTCCCATGCGGCGGGCGATGCGGATCACGGTGCCGGGAAAGCCCTGACCGGGGAAGGCATCCGAGGTGATGGTGGCGGTGGCGCCGGGGCGGATGCGCGAGATGTCGAGTTCGTTGACCTCGGCGCGGACCCTGAGCTGGTGCAGGTTGCCGAGGATGGCCAGTGGTTCGGGTGAGAGCGCGGTGACGGTTTCCCCGGCGTTCAATATGCGCTTGAGCACGGTGCCGTCGATCGGTGCGCGGATGCGGGTCTTTTCAAGTTCGGCGGCGGCGCGTTCACCTTGGGCCTGGGCGGCGGCCAGGGCCGCTTCGGCGGCATCCAGGTCTTCCTGGCGGGCGCCGGCCAGCAACAGGTCGAGTTGCGCGCGGGCACGGTCACGGGCGGCGCTGGTGGTGGTGGCGCGGGTGCGGGCTTCGTCCAGCAACTCGGCGGAGATGAGTTTTTTTGCGGCCATTTCCTCGCGGCGGACGCGTTCGGTTTCGGCCTGCCGGGCGAGGGCGGTGGCTTCTTCGCTGGCGGCGCGTGCGGCACGGATTTCCTCGGTGCGGGCACCGTGGCGCAGGCGCGCGAGTTCCGCTTGCCGCAACATGATTTCTGCGTTTGCCATGGTGAGGGTGGCCCGTTGTTCGGCGTTTTCCAGTTCGGCCAGAAGCTGGCCGGCGGTGACGTTATCGCCTTCGTCCACCAGCACGGTTTCGACCCGGCCGGTGAGTTGGGGAATGATCAGTCGTTCCTCGCCATCAGGTTCGACCACGCCGCCCGCATGGATCCGCGTGCCGAGGTCGATCGGTTGGGCTGGCGACGGGCCGCGCGAGCAGGCGACCGATGCGGTTGCGAGCAGCAGGACAACAAGGTTTCGCAATCTCATCCGGGCAACTCCATGGCATGGCCGAGCCGGCCATCTTCCAGATGCAGCACGCGGTCGGCAAACGCCTCCACGCGCGGGTCGTGGCTGACGATGAGCAGGGCACAACCCTGCTCGTGGGCGAGCCGTTGCATCACCCGCACCACGTCCTGGCCGGTTTGGCCGTCGAGCGCGGCGGTGGGTTCGTCGGCCAGCAGGATACGCGGGGCGCCGGCCAGGGCGCGGGCGATGGCGACACGCTGCTTCTGGCCGCCGGATAGTTCGGCGGGAAAGCGCTGTGCCAGCTCGCCGATGCCCAGAAGCCCCAGCAGACGGGTGGATTCGGATTGCATCCCGGCCTTGGGAAAGCCTTTGAGGTCGAGCGCGATGGCGACGTTCTCCCAGGCCTTGAGGGTGGGGAACAGGTTGTAGTGCTGGAACACGAAACCGTAGTTGGCCAGGCGCAGGTGGGTGAGCGCTTCCAGCGACACTCCGGCCAGCGAGCGGCCTTGCAGAACGACTTCACCGTGGGTGGGTCGCAGCAAGCAGCCCATGACTTGCAGGAGGGTGGTCTTGCCCGAGCCGGAGGGGCCCAGCAGCAGGGTGACCTGATGCGGGTGCAACTCCAGATCGACACCGCGCAGCGCATGCACGGCGGTGGCTCCCTGGCCATAGGTCAGGCCGACCTGGCGCAGTTGCAGCAAGGGTGCCGTGCTCATTGGAACACCGTGGTCGGGTCGATGCGGGTAATGCGCCGGATCGATACCAGGGCGCCCAGCATGCACATGACCAGGGTCAGAAGGGCCAGCAGCGCGATGGCCCATCCGGGCAGGGCCATCGCGACATTGCCGGTCTGGCTATAGGCCACCATCGCCAGGGTAATGGCGAGGCCGATGACATAGCCGAATACGGCGCTGATGCTGGCCTGCTTGACGATGACGCGGTGCAGGTAGCGGTGGTCGGCACCGATGGCACGCAAGGTGGCGTATTCGGGCAGGCGATCCAGGGTACTGGCGTAGAGGGTCTGGCCGACGATCACGACACCGACGATCAGGCCGAGCGAGGCCGCCAACAGAAGCGCCGCACCGGCCCCGGTGGTGATCATCCAGTACGCCTGGGTGCGGCGCGCAAACTGCGCGCGACTGAGCACTTCCACCCAGGGCAGGCGCTGGGCGAGGGCGTTGCGCACGGTGCCTGAATCGGCGTCTTCCGCGAGTTTCACCAGCAGGTAGGTGGTTTCATCGTTGCGCCCGAGGGTCAGCCATTGCGAGCGCGGGTGGGTGGTGAATACGTACGGGCTCTGGGTGAAGGTGCGAATGCCTTCGGTGAAGCCGATCACGCGTGCGCGGTGGTTGTTGATCTCGACTTCCTGGCCCAGGGTGGTTACGCCAAGCTTCTTGCGGTAGAGCTGATCGATGATGATGCCGTCGGCGACCTGCAGGTCGGAAAGCCCGCCCTCGGCCAGGGCCCAGGGCGCGCCACGCCCGGTCGCCATGGAAAAGCCGGTGATGATGACCGATTCGCGCCCGCCATCGGGTTTGCGCCAGAAAGCGAACTGCACCATCAGTTCGTCCACGCTGGCCACGCCGGGCACGGCCAGTGCCTCGTGCCGGCGCCGGCTGGGCATGCGCCCGGCGATATCGACATTGGTGGTGCCCAGCGGGATGATCCACAGGTCGGCATCGATATGGTCGACCAGGGTGCTGGCGGTCTGCGAGAACCCGATCAAAAGTCCAAGCTGCGCGCCCATCAGCACCACGGAGAAGGCGATACCGACCAGGGTGGTGATGAATCGGGTGCGATCATGGCTGAGGTTGCGCCAGGCCAGCAGGCTGGTGCCGGGTGCCGGCCA
>CAZTXX010000002.1:6672-40974 GCA_964617405.1 uncultured Aquimonas sp.
GGTGTCGTTGGCGGTGTGGATGTAGGGGAAATCGCCCCAGTTGTCGCCGGGCTGCAGTTGCCTGCCGGCTTCGAACAACATGCCGGCGGGGTAGCCCCTGGAGGTCCATGAAGCATGGTCGGAGCAGCCATAGCCACAGTTCAACGCCCCCCGGATCAGGCCCAGCGGTTGCAGATAGGTGTCGAAAAGCTCCCGGAAGAAAGTGACCAGGTCCTGGTTCGCGTTATCCCCCACGATCCGGATGTGATACGGCGCAGTGGTGCGGTAGTTGGTCATGTCCAGTTGCAGCATGCCGACCACGTTGACGCCCGAGTTGGCATACGCGCTGGCAATCGCATTGGAGCCGCGCAGGCCGATTTCCTCAGCGGCGTAGGCGTGAAATTCCACGGTGCGGCGCGGTTTCCAGTTCGATTCGAGTGCGATGCGGATGATCTCGGTGACGGAGGCCACGCCCGAGGCGTCGTCATCGGCGCCAGGTGCGATCTGATTGACACCGGCGCTGCCGCCTCCGTTGATCGAATCCAGATGCGCGCCCACCACCACGACTTCATCGGCGAGGTCCGAGCCCTGCAACCTCAGGATGACCGAAGGCTGGTTGCCGCAGTTGCCGCATTCCTCGTGCAGCCTCACCTGGACATCGCGCCGCCCATTGGCCAGCGACTGCCATCGATCGCGGATCCACAAGGCCGCATCGCGGCCCAGGCTGCCGCCATACCAGCGGTTCTGGAAGCCGTTGGACAGGCTGTCGATGGTCGCTCGGATATTGTCCTGGTCAACCTGCGGCAACCACGGTATGACGGTGGCCTGGTTGTCGATGGTGTAGGTGCCGTCCATCGGTTGCGCGATGGCTTCCGCGGAGCGGTCGTCGGCAAGGAAGGCTTCGGCCTCGGCGCGGCTGGAGAAGGCGAAGAAACCACCGCAACGCCCTTCCTGCTGGTGCACGTAGTGCGCGATGGCCTCGACGCCCTCGGCATCGGTGCGCGCCAGGACCAGGGCGGTTCCCGCGCGGCTGTGGACCGGACTGGCGTGCGAGGTGATGGCGCTGATCCCGGCAAAGGTATCGCGTGAGGTGACGATGTAGATCTCCGCCTCGGACGCAGCGGTCGCCACTGGGACGGGTGCGAAAGGTAGGGCCGCAAGCCCCTCGGCCATGCTTGCGCCGCTTGTGGCAGACAAGGCCATGACCAGCAGGTGTATCGGTTTCATCGGGGGAGGCTTCCGGGATCGTTCGGTCGATTGCCGGAGCCATTGTGACGCAGCCATGCGGTGTTCTTCACGCGGGCGTGCAGCGCTGGCGTATCGCGCGAGGATGCCCGGCGTGCGGGCAGGTCAGTCCCGTGGCTGGCGGGAATCCTCTTTTCCGTTCAGGTCGAGCGTCATCTGGTAGGTGAACTGGTCGGGGCGATAGAGGATCTTGAGCAGATCGACGAGCTTGCCGTCCTCATCGAAGGAGCGACGCTCGAGCGACAACAGCGCGGTGCCGGGGGTGACATCCAGATGCATCGCGGTCAGGGCGTCGGCGTTTATGGCGGTGAGGATCTGTTCCACCCGGCTGATGCGCACGCCAATGCGGTCGAACAGGCTCAGGCGCGATTGGCTGGCCAGATTTTCCTGGTTGAAGTCGGGGTGGTCGGTGCGGGTCCAGCTGGTGTAGTAGCCGAAGGGAGTGCGTCCGCGCAGGCGCAGGCGCACGGCGTGCGCGAAGGTTTCGTCCGGTTCGGGCTGGAACAATCCGGCGATCGAGCCGGGTGGTGTGCTGTGGTCGAAGCGCAGCACCTTGACCTGGGTGTGCTCGGCGAGGATATGCAGGCTCTCCAGCAGCCCGGTGAGTGGGCTGTGCATCGGCTTGGGCGAAGGTCGGTGGATGACGTGGGTGCCCTTGCCGCGATGGCGTTCGACGAGCTTTTCCGCGGCCAGTTCGTCGAGCGCGCGCTTCACCGTGATGCGGGAAACACCCAGCGCGTCGGCCAGTTCGAACTCGGTGGGTATGCGCGCGCCGAACGGGACATCGCCTTTCAGGATGCGCTCGCGCAGCAGGGAAAATATCTGGTGGTAGAGCGGGGCGGGAATGTCCGAACGCAGCAGCTTGTGCGCGTTGCCGTCCAGAAGCTGCGTCAGCGTGTTGTCGGGCATGGTTCCTGGTTCCTGTCTGGTTTCGCGAAGATGGGGCATGTGGGCGACGTTTCCGCCACCATGCCTGCCCGACCCCGGGTCCACTACCGCGTGGACGCCGCCCCTGCGTCGTCCGGTAGGTGTGGACCTGGATCGCGCCGACCGGATCATGACAGCAACCCGAGTCCCTTGGTGCGTCCGAGCACGGCGGCGGCGAGCACCGAAATCCAGATCACCCAGACCGGAATCTTCACCTGCGCCATCAGGGTCTGCAATGCCGACTCGTCTTCGGCCGATGCGGTGCCCGCGGCAACCTTGCCGAACAACGGGCCGAAGGGCTTCAACTGGAGCCGGATCACCAGCCCCATGGCGATGGTCAGCCCGAACAGGCCGATCTTGAGGCCAAGCCAGGACGCGGGAGCGATCAGCTTGCCGCTGCCGAAGCTGTCGAACATCAGCAGCAGGCTGACCAATACCAGCAGTACGCGGAACGCAAAGTCCACACGGCCCAGTTGCAAGCCGAGCGGCTTGCCCTGTTGCCGGAACACCGTCCAGGTCAGCACCAGCCAGGCCAGCGCGACCACCCAGACGGCCGGCAGCCAGGCGTGCAGGCCAGGAATCAATCCCATCTTCGCGGCCAATATCACGCCCAGCAGTGCCGTGAGGATCATCGCGGTGCGCGGCACCATGTCGAGGATCAGCATGGCGCGGGTAGCCAGCAGGCGTGCCGGTCGGGGCTGGCCCGGGTCGACGATGAAACCGCTGAGGTAATACACCGCCAGGTCGGTGCCGAGCCAGTAGCCGATCACCAGCAGATGGGCGGTGGCCCAAAGGGGAAGATCCACGCCGATGTCCTCAGAACGCCTTGGCGGCGCCGATCAGGCACACCGAGGAGATGCCGATCCAGTAGAAGTAGGCGATGGTGCGACCCACCCTGATCGACTTTTCGAGCGTGGCTTCGACCGCCGGATCGGGCTTTTCGGCGAGCTTGCGGAACAGCATCGTCCATTCGCGCATGATGAAACGCAGCTTCAGGCCCATCACCAGCAACAGCGAATAGATCAGCACCTTGGTGGAGAACCAGTGCGCATTGGTGTTGAAGGGGCCATAGCCCAACAGCGAGAACAGGGCGGTGAAGAAGAGCAGGGGGATGAGAATGAAGCGGATACGCTCGTCGATCCTGGTCAGCAGTACGCCGGTCTGGTTGGTGACGCCGACGGTTTCGCGCTTGAGGAACGCGGCCCAGCACAAGGCCAGCCAGGACAGCCCCAGCACCCAGAACAGCACCAACCAGCCACCGTTGAACGGGGACATGTGCCAGATCGCGCCCATGTGCAGGCCGATCGGCAGCAGCAGGATGATGCCGCTGCGCGCGAGGATGTCGATGCGGTAGGCGGTTTCCATATGGCGCCTGCGCTCGTCGATCGAAAGTTTCCGGTTGATCACGTTGTAGCTGGTCTGGAACACGCCCCATTCGCCGCCGAGCCAATAGACCATCGCGAGGATATGGAACCACTTGAGCAGGATGAGTTCTTGGAACATGAGGGTCTCCGGTGTCGGTTCGGTGGTGGGGTCAGTAGGGGGTATCGAGCGGGGCCGGCTGGCGCGCGATGGCGGCCAGCTCCGGTGGCAGTACCGGTGCATAGGGCTGCTGGTAGTCGAACGGGTGCTGCGATTCGCTCCACTCGTTGACGTGCGCGCCTCCCACGAATCGGATCAGCGCCAGCGAGCCGCCACGCGAGCCGTAGGGGCCGTGCATGATGCGTGGCGGGCGCCAGAAATAGGCACCGGGGCGCATCGTGCCGTATTCGCCGGTGAGGTCGCCGGCGATCAGGAAGACTTCTTCGGGCGTCGGATGCTGTTCCTGCGGGCCGCGCCAGTTGGTTGGATGGGTCTGCGGCGCGGTCATGAACAGGAAGGTCTTTTGCTGGGTGACCGGATCGATGCGCAGGATCTTGCGACCGGGCGCGAGGTGGTTGAGGCGGTGGTCGAACACGCTGCGGTCCCAGACCATGCGGAAGGCGTCGATGAAGTCGATCGCCGGGGCGTGGCCTTCAGGTTTTGGTTCGTCCGGTTTCATCAGGCGCGGCTCGGCATCGAAGAACCGCAGGATCACCGCGCCCTCGGAGGAATAGGCCTGCGCGCGTGGATGGCCGGCCGGGTAGTAGCCGTAGCAGCCGGCGGCGTATTCGTAGCCGTTGAGGTAGTAGCAGCCGGAGAGCACGTAGAACTCCTCGTCGGCCGCGATCCGGCTGCCTTCCTTGAAGTGCAGGCCCGGGTCCATCTTCGAGAGGATGGTGCAGGCGCCGGTTTCGTCATCCCGGCTCAGGGTGCGGAACCAGGCGCCCGGCAGCAACGGCTCGGGTTCCCACTCCAGCGACTGGTTTTGCAGGAACTCGATATGCGGTCTTGCCATGGCGGAAGCCTCGTTGCGGAAGGGTTGGCCTAGGCGGCCGCTTGCAGGGATCGGCTGATCGCCACCACGGCCTGCACGCCGGAGGCCAGTGCCGACTCGATGCCGGGCTGGTCGAACAGGGTGTGCTCGCCGGCAAAGTGCACGCGGCCCAATGGCTTGGCGGTCCATTCGGCGGTACTGGCGCATTGGCCCGGCGCGATTTCCGAGAAGGCCCCCATCGCGTAGCGGTCGCGTCCCCAGCTCTGCACTCCGAGCACCGAGGTGGCGCCACGTGCCGCCGGGCGAAGTTTTCCCAGCTCCTGCTGCGCCCAGCGTCCGATCTCGCCTTCGTCCATCTGGTCGATGACCTGCGCGCCCTCGCCGTTGACCCAGACGATCAGGCGCTGGATCGAGCCATCGGCCTCGGGAACGGCAAAAACGCGCTCGATCGAGCCATCCACCCACATGTTCACCGGCAGGCCGTCTTCCTTCCAGAACGCCGTGTCCGGGCGCAGGTGGATCGAGGTGACGGCGGTCAGGGTGCGATTGGCCCAGGCGGCACGCTGTTCGGCGGGTGGCTCGGGCGAGAAGCGGATGCGGCCCAGCGGGCCGGGCGGAATCGCCACCACGACATGTGCCGCGCTCCAGCGCCGCCCGTCGCTTGCCACCACGGTGACGCGGTTGCCTTCCTGCACGATTTCGGCCACTTCCACGCCGGTCAGCGGGGCGCGCTGCAACTGCGCCGCCATGCCCTCGGGCAGGCGCTGTGCGCCGCCCTCGATGCTGCCGGCCCAGCGCGGGCCGCTCGACAGCAGTGCGGCGCGTCGCAGGATTTCCAGCGCGCTGGTGCGATCAAAACTGGTGTAGGTGGCGCCGACCTCCATCAGGTCGATGGCCTTGGCCGACCAGCCGCGCTGGCTTAGCCACTGCCGCATCGGGATGTCGTTAACCGCCAGTGCCGGATCGAGCCACCGGCTGGGATGGCTGATCGGGTTGGCCTCGCCTGCGACCGCCATCATGAACATCTGGTTCGGCGACAGCTTGCGTTCGCGCCCTGCAAGCGGATTGAACGGGCTGTCTTCCCATTCGCGCGGCAGGATCGGGTGGCCGTCGACGAACATGACGTTGTCCATCATCGCGCGCATGCGGGAGGTGTCGTCCGGCGGCGGATCGCGGAAGCGCACACCGATCTGGGGTCCCAGGCCGCGCGCGAGGTTGTAACCTGCGCCGATGTCGGTGGCCCCCACATCGAAGCGCTGATCGCCGGCCTCCATCGTGTAAAGGCGGCCGCCGATGCGCTGCGAGGCTTCCAGCACCAGCACCTTGCGCTGCTGCAGTTCCAGAGTGCGCGCGGCGTTGAGCCCGGCGATGCCGGCCCCGACGACAAGCACGTCGAATTCCTCGCCGGATTCCGCCGCGCCGCCACCACCACGGCGTGCGGCACAGGCGATCTGGGTGCCGAGCAGCGGAACCGCGGTCGCGCTGACCGTGAGGGCTTGCAGAAAGCGACGTCGGTCCATCGTGGGCTCCAGAGTGTCAAATAAAACCTAATGGCATATCTATATATCAAAGCTGGCGGGCCTGCAAGCACCGTTTGTGCTGCTCGCGCCCCGATGCCCCTTGTAGAGCGCAGCTTGCTGCGCCATCCGGGCCCGTCGGGCGCGGCGAGGTGCATCCCCCGGGTGCGATCCAAGCCCGAATCGTCGGCGGCAACGACCACGCAGCGACCGGCGAAGCCCGCATCGAAACGCCACAATGGTGCCAGCATCGGCACGAGTACTCGTTGGCAAAGGCGGGTTCACAGGGAAGGCGCTTGCGCGGCTTCACCTCGAATTGTCTTAATGTTATAAATATAGATCAAACAAGGAAGAGGCCATGGGCAGCGACGACAAGGTGGTTTCATGGCGCCGCGAGGGCGCCATCGCGCGGGTGGTGATCGAGCGACCGGAGAAGCGCAACGCGCTGGCGACCCGTCACTGGGCGGCACTGGAAGCAGCGTTCGATGCGATCGCCTCCAGCGATGCGCGTGTCCTCGTGCTGTGTGGTGTGCCTGGCGCCTTCAGCGCCGGAGCCGATATCGACGAGCTGGGCGAACTGCTGACCCGCCCCGATGCCTTCGCCGCCAACAACGCCCAGGTGCAGCGCACCCAGTTGAAGCTGCAACGTCTGCCGCAAACCAGTGTGGCGGTGATCGATGGCGCCTGCGTCGGCGGCGGCTTGGGTTTGGCGCTGGCCTGTGACCTGCGTCTGGCAAGCGCACGTGCGAAATTCGCCATCACCCCGGCCAAACTGGGCCTGGTGTACAGCGCCGACGACAGTCGCCGCCTGGTGAACACGGTAGGCATGGCACGGGCCCGGGAGATGCTGTTGACCGGGCGCCTGCTGGATGCCGCTACCGCACTCGACTGGGGGCTCTTGCACCAGCTCGCCGACGGGGATGGTCTGGCCGAGGTCGAGCAGGCCTGCCTGCGACAGTTGCTGGCCACTTCCGGCCAGGCACAGCGTGGCATCAAGACGGTGTTGGCGCATCTTGGCGGGGATCCCGCCTACGGTGCCGATGCCGCAGCCACGGCCTTCGACGCCGCCTTTTCCAGCAGCGACTTTGCCGAGGGCGCAGCCGCGTTCCTCGAAAAGCGCGCCCCTGATTTTTCCTGAGAGCCTGTCCATGACATCGATTTTCGGCACTTCCAGAACGTTCCGCCTCGCATCAGGGTCACGCACGGGTTCCGGGGGGCGGGCATGAGCGCCTATCTGATCATCGAGGCCCGCATCACCGAGCCGCAGCGTTTCGCGACCTACACCCAGGTCACGCCCGATGTGGTGGCCCGCCATGGCGGCGAGTACGTGGTGATGGGCGGCTGCCAGGAGAGTCTGGAAGGCCCGCCGCGCGATACCCGCACGGTGATCTCGCGCTGGCCGGATCGCGCGGCGGCGCTGGCCTTCTGGCATTCGCCGCAGTACGCCGCGATCAAACCGCTGCGCGAAGGTACGGGCGAGTTCCGCGTATTGCTGGTGGACGGATGCGGCACCGAAACGCTTGCCGGGCAGAACCACGAGGAGATGGCATCGTGATCGAAACCTACCGCGCACTCGCGCTGCAGACCACCTGCCGGGCGGTGAACGCCTGTGCCGACCCGAAGGCCGCGGCCGAGGCCATCGCCGCCAACATCGACCGCGTCGGTCGCCAGGTCCGCGCCTCCAAGGCCTTCATCGGGCCGGACCTGAAACTGGTGGTGCTGCCCGAGTACTTCGCCACCAGCTACCCGCTGGGCGACACCATTCCGGGCTGGGCCGAGAAGGCCGGCTTCAGCATGGATGGGCCGGAGTACGAACAGCTTGGCCGCATCGCGCAGGACAACGGGGTGTACCTGTGCTCGAACGCTTACGAGCGCGATCCGGCGTTTCCCGGCCTGTATTTCCAGTCCTCGGTGATCCTGGATGACAGCGGCAACCAGATCCTCCGCTATCGCCGGCTGATTTCGCTGTATGCCCCCAGCCCGCACGATGTCTGGGACAAATACCTCGACGTGTACGGCGTGGAAGGCGTGTTTCCGGTGGCGCGCACCCCCATCGGGCGTCTGGCCTGTATCGCGTCCGAGGAGATCCTCTATCCGGAGGTCGCCCGCGCCCTGGGCCTGCGTGGCGCCGAGATCTTCCTGCATTCCACCAGCGAGATCGGCAGCCCGGAACTGACGCCCAAGGACATCGCCAAGCGCGCCCGTGCGGTCGAGAACATCGCCTGCGTGGTTTCCGCCAATACCGCCGGCATCAGCAACGTGGACATTCCGATGGGCAGCGCCGACGGGATGAGCAAGATCATCGACCACCAAGGGCGCGTGCTGGGCGCCGCCGGCCCGGGAGAATCGATGTCGGCCTTTGCCGAAATCGATCTGGCAGGTTTGCGCCGCCAACGCCTGCGCCCGGGCATGGGCCATATGCTCTCGCGCTTGCCGCAGGCCGCGATCCGCGCCGGGTTGGGGGAGACGGCGCTCAAGCCCAATGCCTTGCTCGATGGCGAAAACGTGACCATCCCGCAGCGTGCGGACTTTGCCGCGCGCCAGAAGGCGACGATTCAATCCCTGTTGCAGAACGGAGTGCTGGGTGATGACTGAGGTGGACATGATTCCAATGCGCAATCCCCGCACCGGGGAATCCGATGGTGGGCTGCCCATCACTCCGCCGGCTGAAGTCGCGGCGATCGGGGACTCCCTGCGCGCCGCGCAGAAGACGTGGGCGGGGCTCGATATCCAGGCGCGCTGCGAGCGCCTGTCGGCGCTGGCCGATGCCATCACCCGGCGGCGCGACGCCTTCGTGCAGGTGCTGCTGGACGACACCGGCCGCTGGCACGAATCGCTGATCGAAGTTGATGGCACGGTGTCGGCGATCCGTCGCTGGGCCACGCAGGCGCCGCTTGCCTTGCAGGATGGCGAGCCGGTGCGTGAAGCGATCCCCTTCGTCCAGTCGCGACAGACCTGGGTTCCCTATCCGGTGGTCGGCGTGATCAGCCCGTGGAACTTCCCGCTGATGCTGACCCTGATCGATGCGGTTCCGGCGCTGGCCGCCGGATGCGCGGTGCTGGCCAAACCCAGCGAGATCACCTCGCGCTTCGTGCCGCTGCTGCGTGAAGTGGTGGAAGAAGCCGGATTGAGCGCGGTGTTCCAGTTGGTCACCGGCCCCGGCGCGGTCGGCCAGTCGGTGATCGAGGCCAGTGACCACATCTGCTTCACCGGCTCGGTTGCCACCGGGCGACGGGTCGGCGAGGCCTGCGCGCGACGTTTCATCCCGGCCTCACTGGAGCTGGGCGGCAAGGATCCGGCCATCGTGCTCTCGGACGCGGACGTCGAACGCAGTGCACGGGCGCTGGCCTGGGCGGGCTTCGTCAACGGTGGCCAGAGCTGCATGTCGATCGAGCGTGTCTATGTCGAGGCACCGGTTGCCGAGGCCTTCGTCGATGCCCTCGTGAAGCAGGCGCAGGCACTTGCCCTGAACTGGCCCGATCCGCAGCAAGGGCGCATCGGCCCGGTGATCTCGGCCGCGCAGATCGAGCTGATACGCAAGCAGTTGGAGGATGCGAAGGCCAAGGGCGCGCGTGCGCTCAGTGGCGGCGAACTGGTCGAGCACGGCGGTACCTGGTGCCCGCCGACGGTGCTGGTGGACGTGACCGGAGAAATGGCGGTCGCGCACGAGGAAAGTTTCGCCACGATCCTGCCGGTATTCGTGGTGGCCGACGAACACGAGGCCGTCGAGCGCGCCAATGCCACCAGTTTCGGCTTGTCGGCCGCAGTGTTCAGTGGCGATCCGGAACGCGCCACGCGTGTGGCGCGTCAGCTCGAGGCCGGGGCCGTCTCCATCAACGATGCCAGCCTCACCGGCATGGTGCAGACGGCGGAAAAGCAGGCATTCAAGTGTTCCGGCATGGGCGGCTCGCGCATGGGCAATGCCTCGATCCGGCGCTTCGTGCGCGCCCGCGCCCTGCTGATCAATGACGGTGCGGAATCGCCCTGGTGGTTTCCACCTCTGGTCTGATCGGGAAGCATCCCCGGATCATTCCCGGCATCGTGGGCCATGTGCTACTGACCGGCCCACGATGCGCTGGGGGGACTCACTTGCGGCTGGCGAACAATGCGTCCAGCTTGCGTTCGAAATCGTGGTAGCCGATCCGTTCGTAGAGTTCCTCGCGGGTCTGCATCAGTTCCACGACGTTGCGCTGGTGACCGTCGCGGCGCAAGGTCGTGTAGACGTGCTCGGCGGTCTTGTTCATCGCGCGGAACGCGGTGAGCGGATAGATGCACATGTCCACGCCCACCGACGCCAGCTCCTCGGTGGAGAACAGCGGGGTCTGCCCGAATTCGGTCAGGTTGGCAAGGATCGGCACGCGCACCGCCTCGCGGAAACGGCGGTAGGTGTCCAGATCGTACGAGGCCTCGGCGAAGATGCCATCGGCACCGGCTTCGACGCAGGCGACGGCGCGCTCGATGGCAGCGTCCACCCCGTCCACCTGGATCGCATCGGTGCGCGCGATCAGGAAGAAGTCCTTGTCGGTCTTGGCATCGGCGGCAGCCTTCACGCGATCGACCATCTCGGCCTGTGTGACGATCTCCTTGCCGGGGCGATGGCCACAACGCTTGGCGCCCACCTGATCCTCGATATGGCAGGCGGCCGCGCCGGCCTTGATCAGCGACTTCACCGTGCGCGCGATATTGAAGGCGCTCGGGCCAAGGCCGGTATCGATATCGGCCAGCAGCGGCAGATCGCAGACATCGGTGATGCGGCGCACGTCGATCAGCACATCTTCGAGGGTGTTGATGCCAAGATCCGGCATGCCGAGTGAACCGGCCGCCACGCCACCGCCCGACAGGTACACCGCGTGGAAGCCGGCGCGCTTGACCAGCAGGGCGTGGTTGGCGTTGATCGCGCCGGGGATCTGGAGGGGCTTCTCGGTGGCCAGGGCCGCACGGAACCGTGCGCCGGCGCTGGGATTGATGCTCATCGGGATAAAGGGTCCGTGGTTACATGGAGGAATAGTTGGGCCCGCCGCCGCCTTGCGGTGCGGTCCAGACGATGTTCTGGGTGGGATCCTTGATGTCGCAGGTCTTGCAGTGCACGCAGTTGGCGAAGTTGATCTGCAGGCGTTCCTGGCCGGATTCGCCGACAAATTCGTACACGCCCGCCGGGCAATAGCGCGCTTCCGGGCCGGCGTATTCGGCCAGGTTCACGGCCACCGGCACCGCGGGATCCTTCAAGGTCAGGTGGCTGGGCTGGTCTTCGTCGTGGTGGGTGCTGGACAGGAACACCGAGCTGAGCCGGTCGAAGGTCAGCACACCGTCGGGTTTGGGATATTCGATCCGGGCGTGTTGCGAGGCCGGTTCCAGGCAGGCGTGGTCGGGCTTTTCGCGGTGGATCGTCCAGGGCGGATTGCGGATGCCGAGCTTGGGCAGCAGCCACTGCTCGATGCCGGTCATCAGGGTGGCAAAGCTGCGGCCCTTCTTGAACCACTGCTTGAAGTTCTTCGACTGCATCAGCTCGGCGTGCAGCCAGCTCTTTTCGAAGGATTCGGGGAAGGCGGTCAACTCGTCGTGCGCGCGGCCTTCGCCGAGCGCCGCGAACGCGGCCTCGGCGGCGAGCATGCCGGTCTTGATCGCGGCGTGGCTGCCCTTGATGCGGCTGGCATTGAGGAAACCCGCCTCGCAGCCCACCAGCACGCCACCCGGGAACACCGTTTTCGGCAGGGAAAGGATGCCGCCGGCAGTCAGCGAACGCGCGCCATAGGCGATGCGCGTGCCGCCTTCCAGGTATTGGCGGATGGCGGGATGGGTCTTGAAGCGCTGGAACTCCTCGAACGGGCTGAGCCAGGGATTCTTGTAATCGAGCCCGACCACGAAACCGATGGCGATGCGGCCTTCTTCGGCGTGATAGACGAAGGAACCGCCATAGGTGTCGGCGTTCAACGGCCAACCGGCGGTGTGCACCACCAGCCCCGGCTCGTGCTTGCCCGGCGCCGCCTGCCACAGTTCCTTGATGCCGATGGCGTAGCTTTGCGGGTCGCGGCCCTCGTCCAGCTTGTAACGGGTGATGAGTTGCCGGCCGAGCTGGCCGCGCGAGCCCTCGGCGAAGACCGTGTATTTGGCCAACAGCTCCATGCCGAGCTGGAATTCGGCGGTGGGCTCGCCGTCCTTGCCGATCCCCATGTTGCCGGTGGCCACGCCACGCACCGCGCCCTTGTCGTCGTACAGCACCTCGGCCGCGGCGAAGCCCGGGAAGATTTCGACCCCCAGGGCCTCGGCCTGCTGTGCAAGCCAGCGCGTCACCATGCCCAGCGAGACGATGTAGTTGCCCTCGTTGTGGAAGCACTCGGGCAGCAGCCAGCCGGGCGTGGCGCGTGCGCCGGTTTCGCCCAGGAACAGGAACAGGTCGCGGCTGGCCTTGAGCGTCAGCGGCGCGCCACGTTCGGTCCAGTCCGGAATCAGCTCGGTGAGCGCACGGGGATCGACGATCGCGCCCGACAGGATGTGGGCACCGGGTTCGGAGCCTTTTTCCAGCACGCAGACCGAAACCTCGCGACCGGATTCGGTTGCCAGTTGCTTCAGGCGGATGGCGGCGGACAGTCCGGCGGGACCACCGCCAACCACCACCACGTCGTATTCCATCGATTCGCGTGGGCCGAATTGGGCGAGCAAGGCTTCCGGGGTCATTTTGGCTCCCTATCAGGTGGCTGCGGCAAGGATGTCCGACGGTGCGGCATTCCAGATCAGGCCAAGATTATCAGCAAGGTGCGAGAGCATCCGCTCCAGTTGCCCGATGCGGTGCGGCTGACCCATCACCCAGGGGTGGATGTTGAGCGCGAGCAGCCGCCCGTGACCGGTACGTTGCGCTTCTTCAAGCAGGAAGTCGCAGGCGTCGATCACCTGGTCGGCGTATTCGGATTCGGCGTGCAGGTTCTCGCCCACGATGAAGCGGTCTTCCAGCTCCAGCGACAGCGGCAGCATCGACAAGGGCCCGTTGGCGGTCTCGAAGCGGTAGGGCAGTTCGTCGTTGACCCAGTCCGAGCACCACTGGAGGCCCGCGGCCTTGAGCAGTTCGGGGGTTTGTTCGGATTGCGAACGCGCCGGTGACAGCCAACCGCGGATGGCTTGTTTCGCGTAGGGAGCCAGTGCGGCCAGACTGTCGGCGATGAGCTTTTCCTCGTGTGCCGGGTCGATGCCGCCATGGTGCACGCTGTCCATGTTCCAGCCGTGCCCGAGCCACTCGAAACCGGTGGCGGCGAGCCGGCGCATCAGAGCCGGATAGCGCAGGGCCAGCTCGCCATTGACCGCCAAACTCGCTTCGAGCCCCGCCGCAGCCAGCGCCTGCAACACGCGGAACACGCCGACCCGGTTGCCGTAATCACGCAGGGTGTAGTGGCGCAGATCGGGGTAGGGCATGGTCATGCCGCCGTGCGGCTTGAAACCCTCGCCCTTCGGGTTCATCGGGAAGTGTTCGAGACTCAGGTTGATCCACAGCGCCAGCGGCTTGCCGCCCGGCCAACGCACCGGTGCACGGTCGGCCAGCATGGAGAACGTGTAGCGGTCCTGGTCCATGCCGTGGCGGCGCATCGGGTATTCAAGGAATTCCGGACCCAGACTCATGGCGAAACCTCCTGCGCGTTGGCGGAGGCGATCGAGGCCAGCGCGGCATCGTAGTGGTGGTCGAGGAAATGCTGCGCGATTTCACGCCCGGTGGTTTTCCATACCTTGTCGTGGCTGCAGATGTGCTCCAGCGCCTCCTCGAACGCGCGCAACCGGTGCGGGTGGCTGACCTGGTAGGCGTGCAACGGGACGCACAGCACGGTGCCCGAGTGCTCGCCCTCGGCGTAGAGCCGGTCGAAGGCATCGCGGATCATCTGGCCGTAACGGCGCGGTTCGATCCGGTTGACCACGTAGGTGATGGTGTCGTTGAGTTCGAGCGAGTAGGGCACCGAGACGAAACGCCGGCCGCTGCGGGTGTGCACCGGAGTGGGCTGGTCGTCGTGGAACAGGTCGCAGGTGTAGAGCCCGCAGGCTTCGGCAAACAGGTCGATGGTGTGTTCCGAATGCGACAGCGCCGGTGCCAGGTAGCCATCGCAGTGCTGGCCGGTGTGGCGCTCGATCAGTGCCATCGATTCTTCGATCATGGCGCGTTCCTGGGCCTCGTCCAGGCCGTAGGTGTAGCGCGTGTTGTAGATGCCGTGGCTGAAGAACTCCCAGTCGCGCTCGGCGGCCAGTTCGATCACTTCCGGGTGGTGCACCAACATCGCCGCCGACAGCGATACCGAACCACGCAGGCCGAAGCGGTCCATCACCCGCATCATGCGCTGGTGGCCGACGCGGTTGCCGTAATCGCGGGTGGAATAGGACAGCACGTCCGGGAGCGGACGCTTCCAGGGCGCGCGGAACGGGTTTTTCGGCGGTGCGTATTCGTAGAACTCGATGTTGGGCGCGATCCACAGCGCCACGCGTGCATCGCCCGGCCAGGTGATCTTCGGACGGCTTTCGTAGGGCCAGTAGTCGTACAGCCCGGGGTCGGCTCGGGTATTCATCGCGGCATCGCCTCGATCCGGCGTACCACTTCGGCCACCGGTTCGACATCGGCGTACTTGAGCATGATGTCGGCCAGGTTGGCAAAGTGCGGGATCTCGTGCTTGTCGGCCACCGCTTCCTCGACCACGGTGGTACGGAAACCGCGCGAGAGGCTGTCGATGGCACAGGCCCGCACGCAGCCCGAGGTTGAGCCGCCGGTGATGAGCACCGTGTCGATGCGATGGAAGGTCAGCAGCGACCAGAGGTTGGTTTCGAAGAACGGGCTGGCCATGCGCTTGTGCATGACGATGTCGCCAAGCCGCACGTCGGCGCGCGGATCGAACTGGGCGCGATCCGAGCCGTGCTTGATGTTCTGCAGCGAATCGGGCGTATTGGTGCGCGTGCCCCAGACCCCGGCATCTTCTCCCGACTCCAGATAGGCCACGTAGGTCCAGACCACCGGCAGCCCGCGCTCGCGCAACAGCGCCGACAACTGGTTGATGTACTCGATCTGGCGCGGGTCGGTCTGGTAGGCGGTCTTGAAGGTTTCGATCTCGGTGTAGGCACGCTGCACGTCGATGTTGATGATCGCCGCGCGCTGGCCGAAGCCGAAGCGGGCGCGGTTGGGGTTGGCTTTGACCTTTTCCCAGTACTGGCGCGCGGTCAGGTCGGAAGTTTCCATGACAGGCATGACGGATCTCCTTTGTGGATCAAGAGCGCGATTTGGCGAGGTGCGCGCGCTCGTCGCGCACCAGGGTGGCGGCGATCAACGCCACCACGATGCAGCCGGCCACGATCTGGAAGGCGGCGTGGTAGCTGCCGGTCATGTCGAAGATCTTGGCCGCCAGCCAGATGCCGAGCCCGGCGGTGGTGGCATCGAACATCGTGACCGTGCCGAGGATCTTGCCGGCCGAGGACAGCCCGAAGGCGTTCACCGCCAGCAACTGGATCATGGTGTAGAGCCCGCCCCAGCCCAGGCCGAACAGGATCAGTGCGTACCACACCAGATCGGCGCGCATGGTGGCCATCAGGAAGGCGCCCACGCACATCACGGCCAGGTTGAGCAGCAGCACGGCCTTGGGGGGCAAGAGGTCGGAAAGCAGGCCGAACGCGAACTTGCCGACCATCGCCAGGCCGAACATCAGGCTGAGTGAACCGCCGGCCTTGATCGGGTCGAAGCCCAGGTCGCGCATGTGCAGGAACAGGTTCTGCGATACCGACATGATCGAATAGAAGGTGGCCATCGCCGTGGTGACCAGTGCCCAGAAGGTGCGCGTGCGCAAGGCCTGGCCGAAGCCGAGATCAGGCAATGAGGCCTTGGAAGCGGTATCCGCCGTGACTGCGGCTTCCGCACGTGCCCCCCAGGGCGGCGGCGTGCCGGCGCCGGGGCTGCGGATCATCAGGTAGCTGATCACCAGGAACACCACCGGGATGGCGGTTTCCCACAGGAAGGCGGTGCGCCAGTCCATGTGCTGCAGCAGGCGCACGCCCAGTTGCGGGAAGATCATGCCGCCCAGGCTCGTGCCCACCAGGGCGATGCCGATCGCGGTGCCGCGCTTGGTTTTGAACCATTGCGAGACGTAGATCACCGAGACGTTGAGCCCGGCGGCCACCAGCACGATGCCGAAGCCCACGTGGATCAGGTACAGGTGCATCAAGGACTGGATATGGCTATAGGCGAAATACAGCGCCGCCAGCATCGCGATCCCGATCAGGATCAGCCGGCGAGGCCCCCAGCGGTCGATCAGGGCACCGATCACCGGGCCCAGCCAGCCGGCCAGCACCAGGGTGATGAGGTCGCGCAGCTTGAGCTGGCTGCGGCTCCAGTCGAACTCCTTCAGGATGGATTCGTCGAACACCGTCAGGCCGGTCACGATCAGGCCGTTGGTGGTGAGCAGGACCAGCATTCCCATGATGGCCATGAGCCAGGGGTAGTAGCGCTTCATCGTGTTTCCCTCGGGTGTTTTCGCATTGTGGGTGCCGGCCGCGCCTGCGGTGGCGTTTTGGATCGTTGCGGTTTCCGGCGCCGTCACGTCGGGGGTGGCATTGACCCGGAGTCGGGAACATGGTCAACTTTGTCCGGACAAAGTCTGCCACACCTGGAGGCCGGGAAGGAAGCCATGAAGACCGTGATCGTGTTGTTCAACCTCAAGCCGGGCGCCAGCCGCGAGGATTTCGAGCGCTGGGCGCGCGAGAAAGACATCCCCACCGTGAGCGCGCTGGACTCGGTGCAGTCATTTGAAGTGCTGCGCGCCAGCGGGCTGCTGATCGGCGACGGCAAGCCGCCTTTCGAATATTTCGAAATCATGCGTATCCCCGACATGGAGGCTTTCGGCAGGGATCTGTCGGCTCCACAGGTGCAGGCGGGCGCCGCGCAGTTCCAGGCGTTTGCCGACAATCCCATTTTCATCCTTGCCGAAAACCTGTGAGGTCGACCATGTCGCGTTTTCCCGAACTGCGGGGCAAGGTCGCCCTGATCACCGGCGCCGGTCGTGCCCAGGGTCTGGGTGAGGGTATCGCCCGGCGTCTGTTGCAGGAAGGCTGCACAGTGGTGCTGACCGACATTGGTCAGGGTCGCGGTGCCGAGATGCCGGTCGATGCGGTGGGTACCGACGAGGAAATGGCCAGGGTGGCGGCCAGTCTGGCCGAACAGACCGGTGGCCAGTGCATCCCGATGGCCCTGGATGTGTTGGAGGAATCCCAGGTGGAGGCGGTCGTCGAGGCCACGGCAAAGCGCTTCGGCGGTTTCGACATCCTCGTCAACAACGCCGGCATCGGTTACCTGATGAAGCCGCTAGTGGAGATGGAGGCCGGTGAGTGGGATGCGGTGCTGGGCGTGAACCTGCGTGGCGCCTTCCTGTGCATCAAGCACGCCGCGCGCAGGATGATCGCGCAGGGCAGGGGCGGGCGCATCATCAACATCGCTTCACAGGCGGCCAAATCGGCCTTTCCGCATGCGGTGGCCTACTGCTCCTCCAAGCACGGCATGGTCGGCCTGACCCGGGTGGCGGCGCTGGAGTTGGGAGAGCACGGCATCAACGTCAACGCGGTGTGCCCAAACCACGTCACCACCGGCCTTGGCGCCTGGCAGAACGAGTACTTCGCCAAGCGCGCCGGCAAGAGTGTCGAGCAGTATCTGGCCGACATGCGGGCACGCATCCCGATGGGTCGCCCGGGTTTGCCTTCCGACACCGCCGCGATGGTGGCGTATCTGTGTTCGGACGATGCGGCCTATGTCACCGGCGAAGCCATCAATGTCTCGGGTGGCGAAGAAAACCATTGAGTTCACCGTACGAGGGACGACGCCACGCGCTCCACCGTTGATGCAGCAGTGACGGTGCAAAATTCAGATCAGGAACAAAAACCCATGTCCAATACAGGTTACCAATGGCCCAACGCCGCGCGTCTCGCGCTGTCGTTGGTGGTCAACGTCGAGGAACTGTCCGAATACAGCATCGGGCAGGGCGACAAGATCACCGAGCCGGTGGATGAGCTCAACGTCCATCTCACCAAGCCGATCCGCAACTACGGCAACGAATCCAACTACCGCTACGGCATCAACGAGGGCCACGCGCGCGTCACCGCGTTGCTGGACAAATATGCCGTGACCTCCACCTACACCGCGGCTGCCTTGTCGATCGAGCGTGCCCCGGACATTGCCGCCTACCTGCGCGGCAACCGCCACGAGGTCTGCTCGCACGGCTGGCGCTGGATCCACCAGTTCCGTCTGAACGAGGAACAGGAGCGCCAATTCATCCGCGATGCGGCCGACAGTCTCGAACGCACCACCGGCCAGCGCCCGGTCGGCTGGTTGTCGCGTTACCTGCATACCGCCGACACCCGTCGCCTGCTGCAGGAGGAAGGCTTCCTCTACCACATGGACGACTATTCGGCCGATGCGCCGTTCTGGGGCGAGGTGGAGGGTTCCAATACCCCGATGGTGATCGTGCCCTACCAGCTCGACACCAACGACATGAAGATGTGGCTGGCACCGTCCTACCTGCCGAGCCACTGGTTGGAATACGCCATCGAAACCTTCGACACCCTGTATGCCGAGGGCGCGCATGCGCCCCGCATGATGTCGCTTGGCCTGCACCTGCGCATCATCGGCAGGCCGGGCCGGATCGGCGCGCTGGAAAAGTTCTTCCAGTACGTGGCGCAAAAATCCGGGGTCTGGTACGCCACCCGCCGGCAGATCGCCGAACACTTCGCTGCCGCGGTGCCGGCACCATGAGCACCTTGCCGACCCATCCGCGCCGCTGCCTGCTGTTTGTTCCCGGCTCGCGCCCGGAGCGCTATGAAAAGGCCATCGCCACGGGCGCCGACCAGGTCTGCATCGATCTGGAGGACGCCGTGGCACCGGCCGACAAGGACTCCGCGCGCGCCGCATTGTTCGCCTTCCTCGCCCAAGCCCGGGATTCCGGCGGCGAAGTCGGTTTGCGGATCAATCCCTTGTCCACCGCGCTTGGCGAACAGGATCTGGACGCCCTGGCGCGCTCCGGCCTGGCGCCGGCCTTCGTGATGCTGCCCAAGGTGGAAACCGTGGCCGAGCTGCAACGGGCCGATGCCGCACTGGCAGGCGTGGACACCGCCTTCATCGCCCAGATCGAGACCCCGAAGGGGCTGCTAGACGCGCGTGCGATCGCGGCCACCTCGCCGCGCCTGCAGGCCCTGATGTTCGGCGGTTTCGACTACATCGTGGCGCTGCGCGGCCGGGCGAGCTGGGAAAGCTTCTTTTCCCCGCGCGTGCAACTGGCCACGATCGCGGCCGAAGCCGGCATCGGCTGCATGGACGTGCCGTACCTGGACATCAAGGACGAGGCCGGCCTGGTCGCCGAAACCGAGCGCGTGATCGATCTGGGTTTCACCGCCAAGGCGGCGATCCACCCGGCCCAGGTCACGCCGATCCAGAACCGCTACCTGCCCACCGCCACCGAATACGAACGCGCCGGTCGCATCGTCGCGGCACTGGCCGCCAGCGGCGGCGCTGCCGTCCAGCTCGACGGCAAGCTGGTCGATCGCCCGATCGAGATCGCGGCCGAGCGCGCGCTTGCGCTGGGTGCGCACGGCGTGCGCCCGGACTGAAATTTCCCGATTCTTTTCAAACACTTTTCAACCCACATACCACAGGACACCGAACCATGGTCCAGAACGTCAAGCAGATTTCCGAAAACCGCTTCCGCGAAACCTTCGGCCGCTATTACGAAGAGTTCAACGTCGGCGACATCTACGAGCATCGCCCCGGTCGCTCCATCACCGAGACCGACAACACCTGGTTCACCCTGCTGACGATGAACACCCATCCGATGCACTTCGACAAGGAATACGCCAAGGCCTCGGAGTTCGGCAAGGTCATCGTGTGCTCGCCCTTCACCGTGGCCCTGATGGTGGGCATGAGCGTGACCGACGTGAGTCAGAAGGCGATTGCCAACCTGGGCTGGTCGGATATCCGCATGACCCATCCGCTGTTCGTCGGCGACACCCTGGTTGCCGAATCCGAAGTGCTGGAGAAGCGCGAGTCGAAGTCGCGCCCGGGTGCCGGCATCGTCACCTGCCGCACCGACGGCTTCAACCAGGACGGCAAGCTGGTGTGCACCTTCAACCGCACCATGCTGATCGCCAAGCGTGGCCACTCGGTTGAAGACAAGGTCAACTACTGAGGGCCAACCCATGAGCAATGACAGCGCGATCGAATGGGGCCCGGAAGAGGAACAGGCCCTGCTCGACAGCATCGACCACTGGGTCGAAAAGTCCGTGGCGCCGATCGCACGGGAATACGACCTGGAAGACCGCTACCCGCACGAGCTGGTGGAGGAGATGAAGGAGCTTGGCCTGTTCGGCGCCACGATTCCGCAGGAATACGGCGGCCTTGGCCTGCCGGCGCGCATCTACGCCAAGATCATCATCCGGATCAGCTCGGTCTGGATGGCGCCCACCGGCATCTTCAACTCGCACCTGATCATGGCCTCGGCGATCGAGCGCGCCGGTACCGAGGAACAAAAGCGCAAGTACCTGCCGCGCATGGCCACCGGCGAGCTGCGTGGCTCGCTGGGCCTGACCGAGCCCAACGCCGGCACCGACCTGCAGGCGATCCGCAGCGTGGCACGGCGCGAGGGCGATCATTACGTGATCAATGGCGCCAAGACCTGGATCACCAATTCGATGTACGGCGACATGGTGCTGCTGCTGGTCAAGACCGATCCGGAAGCGCAGCCGCGCCACCGCGGCATGAGCATGTTCATCGCCGAGAAGGGCGAGGGTTTCGTCGTCGCCAAGAAGCTGAAGAAATCCGGCTACCGGGCCATCGACACCTGCGAACTGGTGTTCCAGGACTACCGCGTGCCGGCCGATTGCCTGCTCGGCGGCGAGGAAGGGCGCGGCTTCCACCATGCCGTGGGCGGGCTCGAACTGGGCCGCATCAATGTTGCCGCGCGTGGCTGCGGTATCGCCGAGGGCGCGTTGCGCCTGTCGGTGCGCTATGCCCAGGAACGCGAAACCTTCGGCAAGCCGATCTGCGAGCACCAGGCGATCCAGCTAAAGCTGGGCGAGATGGCATCGCGGGTGGAGGCCTCAAAACTCTTGATCGACAGTGCCGCGCGCGCCTACGACAAGGGGGATCGCTGCGACATGGAAGCGGGCATGGCCAAGTATTTCGCCACGGAAACCGGCGCGTACTGTGCGCAGGAAGGCATGCGGATCTTCGGCGGTTACAGCTACTCTGTGGAATATGAAATCGAGCGCTTCCACCGCGATGCCATGCTGATGTGCATCGGTGAGGGCACCAACGAGATGCAGCGCATCATCATTGCCAAGCAGTTGGTGGCGCGCAACCGCATCTGATGCCGCAGGAGGCCATCACCATGAAAGACCTGCCCCTGAAGGGCCTGCGTATCCTCGCCGTCGAGCAGTACGGCGCCGGGCCATATGGCTCCATGCACCTGGCCGACCTCGGTGCCGAGGTGATCAAGATCGAGTCGCCTCCCGGCGGCGATGTCTCGCGCGCCACCGGGCCGTATTTTCTCGGCGAGGGTGACAGTCTGTTTTTCCAGACCTTCAACCTCAACAAGCGCTCGCTGCGCCTGGACCTGAAGTCCGCCGAGGGGCGCGAGGTGTTCGAGAAACTGGTCGGCACCGCCGATGCCGTGCTCAACAACCTGCGCGGTGACCAGCCGGCCAGGCTCGGGCTCGACTACGCCACGCTGGGTGCCTTGAACCCCAGGATCGTATGTGCCCACTTGTCGGCCTATGGTCGCGACAATGAGCGTGCTGCGTGGCCGGGCTATGACTATCTGATGCAGGCCGAGGCCGGCTTCATGGCTCTGACCGGCGAGCCGGATGGCCCGCCGGCACGTTTCGGCTTGTCGATGGTCGATTTCATGACCGGCACCACCATGGCGATGGGTCTGCTGGCCGCGATCATCGGTGCGATGCGCACGGGCGAGGGCCGCGACGTGGACGTGAGCCTGTTCGATGTCGCCTTGCACCAGTTGAGCTATCCGGCCACCTGGTATCTCAACGAGGGTCATCGTACCGAGCGCCTGGAGCGCAGCGCGCACCCGTCCACCGTGCCTTGTCAGGTTTATCGCACGGCGGATGGCTGGGTGATGCTGATGTGCATGCTGGAGAAATTCTGGCAAGGATTCATCGAAGGTATCGGCAGCCCTGCCTGGGCGGCACAACCGCGTTTTGCGGGTTTCGCCGCACGTCGCAAGGTGCGCGAGGAACTGACCGGGCTGATCGACGCCGCACTGGAAACACAACCCACCGCATTCTGGATGGAAAAGTTTGCGGGCAAGCTGCCCATCGCGCCGGTACTGGACATCGCGCAGGCGCTGGAAAACCCTTATGTCGAACGTATCGGCATGATCCAGGAAGTGGCGCATCCGAAGGGCACCAAACGCCTGCTGCGCAATCCGATCAAGCTCGACGGCCAGCGCCTCGACGGGCGCGCCTGCCCGCCACTGGATGCCGATGCCGGGGATGTCCTGGATGAACTCGGACACCGGGCGTCGCATCGCGATACCACGGGCTGACACCATGAAACTCGAAGGCGTGCGGGTACTGGACCTGTCGTTGTTCCTGCCGGGGCCGCACCTGACCATGATGATGGCCGATCACGGTGCCGAGGTGATCAAGGTCGAGCCGCCGGGCGGCGAGCCGGTACGTGAGGTGGGTCTGAAGCAGGCCGGGTTTTCCACCTGGTTCCGCAACACCCATCGCGGCAAGCGTTGCATCGTGCTCGATCTGAAGTCCGCCCGTGGTCAGGCGGCAATCGCCAAACTGGTGGCCTGGGCCGACGTGGTGGTCGAGGCCTTCCGACCCGGGGTAGCACAACGGTTGGGCATCGATTACGCCGCGTGTCGCGCCATCAATCCGCGTATCGTGTACTGCTCGATCAGCGCCTACGGCCAGACCGGCCCCAAGGTGCAGCGCCCCGCGCATGATCTGGCGATGCAGGCCGACAGCGGCGTGGCCAGCCTCAATCGCGCACCCGACGGAACCCCCGCCATGCCGCATATGCCGGTGGCCGACATGGCCGGCTCACTGATGGCGTTCGGCGGCATCCTGATGGCCTTGTACCGGCGTGAACGCACCGGCGAGGGCGACTGCATCGACCTGTCGATGCAGGACGCCCTGATGGCCTGGCTGCCCAACGTGCTGGGTCCGCCGTTTGCGCAACAGCGCGATCCGGTGATCCGGGACGAGCGCAGTTGGGGCGGCAACGCCATGTACGGCTTGTACCGTTGCGCCGACGGGCGTTGGCTGGCGCTGGGCGGTGCCGAGATCAAGTTCGCCAGCAACCTGTTGACGGCCCTTGGGCGGCCGGATCTGATCGACGCCTGCAAGTTGCCACCAGGCCCCGGTCAGGAGCCGGTGCGGGTGTTCCTGCGCGAAACCTTTGTCACCCGCACGCTCGCCGAATGGAGCGACTTCCTTTCGGAGCTGGATGTCTGCTGGGCCCCGGTGAAGACCCTGACCGAAGCCTTCGATGACCCGCATACCCGCGCACGCGGCATGGTCTGGACCGCCCCCGATGGCGGCACCCACCTCGGTATCCCGATCCGCTTTGCCAACGAGCCCGGGCGGATCGACCCGCATCTTGATCAGGTGGGCGAGTCCACCCGTGCGGTGCTGGCGGATCTGGGATTGGATGACGGCGTGGAGTGATCCGGGCAATCCAAGGCCCGACTGGATGACGGGAATGGAAAACGGCGCCATGCGGCGCCGTTTTCACAAGTGGACGCGGCGATCGCCTACTTCCAGCGCGACTTGTCCGACACGTAGCGCCCCGCATCCTCCAGCGACTCGGGGGTGTATTCGGTCCAGAGGTTGGGCGCGAAGGGCGCGCGGTAGTTTGCGTAGATATCGCGGTAAAGATCCATGTGCAGCACCGGCTGGCGCCGGCGGGCGCGGAATTCACCGATCGGGATGCGCGCGGTCACCAGGGTTTCCTGCTTGCTCTGCGCCTCGGCAACCGGCTTGCCGTCCGGGCCGTAGATGGCGGTGCCGCCGGATCCGGGGTCGTCCAGATAAGGGCCGTTGTCGGGCGAGATCGAGTTGTTGACGATTGAGGAGTACACCTTGTTGTAGGCGGCGCAGGCGGCGACGTCCATCGGGTTGAACCCGCCCGAGGCGGTACGCAGGAAGATTTCCGCGCCCTTGATCGCCATCGCGCGGAACAGTTCGGGTTCCATCTGGCTGGAGCTGGTCGCGATGTTGCCCAGCGGCGTGCGGGCCACGGGCACCACCGCATCGCGCCCATACATTTCCACGTACTGGTCGAGCACGTCGTAGATCGTGGTGGTGAACAGTTCGAAGCCGGGGAAGGCCGCCTTGAGGTTGCGCGCCTTCCACTGCTTGTCGACCACCTCGCCCTTGTCGTTGATGATCGTGGTGAGCGAGAGCACGTGTCCGGGCCAGTCCGGATCCTTGGCGTAGGCACCGAACACGATCCAGGTGCCGTATTGGCGCGCCTTGGCCGAAATCGCCTCGATCTCGGGGCCGGGGAACTCGATCGCGAAATTGAGGATTTCCTTGCGCGTCCACTTGCGCCAGCCCGAAAGCGGAAACTCGTGGAACTGCAGGATGTCGGGCTTGCCCATGTAATGCGCGCTGTCGATCAGGTGCAGCATGTGGGCGAGATTGCGCTTCATGCCCGCCTTCCACTCGTTGGCAGCGAAGCTGTGGACACGAGACTGCACCAGGGTCAGGGTGATGGCGGGCTTGGCCAGCTCCACCGTCTCGTAGGTGCCGTCGTCGTGCTGGCTGGTACCGGTGTTGCCGGCAGTACCGGCCGCGATGGCCTGACCACCCTGGCCGAGCAGGGTGCCGCCGATGGCGCCCATCGCGGCGAGGCCGGCGGTGCCCTGGAGGAAGTTGCGTCGGGAATTGCTCATGGTTGCATGCTCCGATCAAAAAAATGCCCGTCCGGGGAGGGTGGACGGGCGCAAGCGCGCTCAACGCGCGGGGGAGAGAGATGATGTGGTCGGCGGTTCGGGAGTCATTCCTCCGGCCCACCGCGTGCCGGTTGATGTTGGCTGAAGCTTTGTCCGTGTTCGGGCCATGGGTGGCTCTCAGCCGATTTCGTCCTGTACCGCCTCGATGTCCACGTCCTTGCCGGCCTTCAGGCGCTCGGTTTCCTGCTGCACGATGCGCAGCACGCGGGCGATGTATTCCTGGGTCCACTGGATGCGTTCGGTTTCAGCCGCCTTGTCGGGCGCATAGCCTTCCAGTTCGGCACGACTCAGCAGCCCCTTGGCTTCGATCAGGCGTTCCAGCGCGTCCAGACGCTGGCGGGTGACCGCGTGTTCCATCGCGATCACCATCGCGATCGACAGCACGCGCTCGACGTCGGGGTCCTTGAAGTAATAGGGCCGCGAGCCCTTGGCACGGGTACCGGCGAGGTCGATCAGATCAAGATTTTCGATGGTGCTCATTTCCACGCTCCGAACATCGTCCACAGGGCGGCGCGACCGTAGTCTTCGCCATCGTTGCTGGCCACCGGGAAGATGTCGCGATCGACCACACCCGCGACCTTGGTTTCAAAGTACTTCTCCGGATCAAAGCCCGCCTCGACCATCATCTTCTTGAGGTCGTACTCGTGCATCACGCCCCAGAACGGTTCGTTGTTGTTGTAGGTGTCCCAATCGCGCACGAACTGTTCGTACACGTCCAGGCCGGCGTACTGGGGTTGCTCCAGGTGTGCGGTGAGTCCGCCCGGCGCCAGCATGCGCTGGATTTCCCGCAGCTTGCGCGGCATGGCCTTGGCCGAGCTCTCATGGAAGAACATGGCGCTGCTGATCAGGTCGAAGTGTCCATCCGGGTAGTCCAGGCTTTCCGCATTGGCCTGGCGGAAAGTGAGGTTGGTGACACCCAGCGCGCGGGCGCGCGCATGACCATAGCGCAGCATCGGCGCGGCGGCATCGATTGCGATCACCTCGGCGTCGGGAAAGGCCTGTGCCAGAGGCACCACGTTGTGCCCCATGGTGCAGCCCAGATCGAGGATGCGCTTGGGCTTGAAGTCGGGGTGCTTCTCCTTGAGCCACTGCGCCAGCGCCTGGCCACCGCCATCGTTCCAGCGCCCCAGCATGCCGCCGGTGGTGGCGAAGATGCCGGCGTCGTAGTTGGCACCGGCGGAGATGTCATCGGATACCAGCTCGGTGTGATAACCGCCGGGCATGCAATGGATGTCCACGGCACTCACGTAGCGTGGCATCTCCACGGAGGGATCCAGTTGCAGGGTGGCGGCACCTTCGTTGAGTTCCTTGGCCTTGTCGATCAGCTCTTCGAGCTGGCGCAACACCAGTGCACGCCCGGCCTGCTGGCGCATTTCCATGGTGTTGCGGCGCAGCGCACTCCAGGTCTGGTAGACCGGGTCGCCGGACATGGCCTTGCGAACCTCGTGCCGGGTTTCGGCAGGGCGGCCGTGGGTCTTCTCGAACGCCGGCTTGACGCGCCGTTCCCAGGCCTGGTGCACCTTCGGTCCCAGGCGCGTGGCGAGGTAGCCGTTGAGGTTGGCAAGGAAATCGAAGCGCGAGGTGTCGTCGAGGGTACTTTCCGGGAATACCGCATGGCGTCCGACATGCTGCCAGCTCGGTGGCAGGGTTTGATTGGACATGGAATCAACTCCTTTGGGCGGGAAGGATAGTCTGGTTGCAATAGAGCCTATTGATATAGCTATAAGTCAAATATCATTGTCGGTCAAGCGGCACCGCAGCATGGTCGCACGCACGAACTCAGGGCGTGGCGAGGATGCGCGCGAAGCGCTCCATCTGGTACTTCATCTGTGACGCCCACGGGTCGTCATCCGCGTGCGGAGCGGCGTCCAGCAGTTGGACCTGCTGAGGTGCTCCGGCAATCGCCCCACGCCACGCCGGAAGTCCCTCGCCATTGGGGTCGCCGCTGCGTGCGAACCGGCTCCAGTAACCAATCATGGCTTTTGCCATCGCCTGTTCGGACGGGTTGTCATGCGGCCAGCCTGGTTCTGCACGGATCTGGAACAGGTACCGCACATCGTTGCCGTGTGCCGCGCCCGGTTGGGATTCGAGCCCGGCCGGCACATGACGAAAGATGTAGGACCAGGTCGGGTAGCCGTTGCGCGCGTGCGCGCTGGCAAGAAACCGCGCCGGTGCGTGAAAAATGTTGTCGACCGAGTACTGGTCGACCAGGGCTTTGCCTTCGAGGTCGCCATAGAGCGAGGTGAGATCCTCGCGCGCAACGCCGCGCAGCACGACGTCCGCGGGCAGGTTGAAATGCACGTACAGGCTTTGCTCCCAGTCCGTGGTGCCGATCATGAATGGCACCGGCATCTCTTTGCCGGCTGCAAAACTGCGCGCCACGGCCTGTGGCAGCACCACGCCGTCGGTGACCGGCACCAACGCGTTGCCAGGCTCCTTCGCCGTATAGGCCACGAGGTCCTGCCAGGGAATGGCGCGCAACTGTGCGGGCGTCGGATCTTCGATGTCGGACAGCAAGGCCTTGGCCAAGGCCGTGCCAGCGGTTTCCAGTGAGGGTTGTCCCGGCAGGTCAACAGCCAGTCGCCGCTCGGCTTCCAGATCGGCCATGGCCCCGCTCTGGGCGATGGCGCGATGGAACAGGCCGCGCGACAGGGGAGATCCCATCAGAGCGGTGACCGCAACGCCGCCAGAGGATTGCCCGAAGATGGTGACGTTGTCCGGATCACCCCCGAAGGCCCCGATGTTCCGCTGCACCCAGCGCAGCGCAGCCTGCATGTCGAGCAGCGCGTAGTTCGCCTTGGGCTCATCGGGATGTTCCGCGGACAGCGCAGGGTGGGCGAACAGGCACAGGCGATCGAGCCGGTAGTTGATCGTCACCACCACCATGCCTTCGCGTGCCAGTGGCGTGCCGTCGTAGCGCGAGCCGCTGCCGATGCGCGCGTAGCCGCCATGGATCCAGACCATCACCGGCCGTTTGGCGGCGGGATCCAATGCCGGGCTGTAGACATTGAGGTTGAGACAGTCCTCGCTGATCTCCAGGCCGTCCAGCCAGGGCGCAGGCGGGCCGCCGCGCGAGGCGGTTGACTGCGGGCAGATCGGGCCGGGTGCAGTCGCATCACGTACTTCCTTCCACTGGGGTGGGGCGCCGGGTGGGCGCCAACGCATGTCACCACCGGTATCGGCGGCGAACGGGATGTTCCGGAACACGACGATGCCGTCCCGGAGCGCGCCTTGCAGCGGCCCCTGGGCGATGTCCACACGCGTGGCAGAGGCGTGCGGGGTACCGGAAAAGAGCAGGGCCGGCAATGCGGCCAGCAGCGGCAAAAACAGCGACACGATGCGCATGCGGAACACCATCGGGTGGCGGGAGGAGCTCCGATGCTTGCAAATGTCCGGACAAATGTCCAGACTGATTTCACGCTTTCGCTCTCGTGCGATGTCTCGCAAAAACATGCTGCAAAGCAGCATATGACACCGCTTCTTGTGAGTTGACGAGTTCCCTGGAAATGAATTTATCCGAAATCCTGCACACCACATGCATCATGCGGGAAATGACTGGACAAACTTGTCTTATTGTTATAAAGATAGTACAAACCTAGGCACGGTGTGCCGGTACTTGCAAGAGACCAACCAAAGAGGGGCGGATCGCATGATGAAACGGAACAAGTCAGCAATCTGTGGGCTGATCCTGGGCCTGGCGGCCCTGACGGCCATCGGCGACGCGCAGGCGCTTGATATCGACGCGCCTGCCGATGCCGCGGAAACCATGGTGAAGATGCGCTGCTCGCTGGATCCGGCCGAGCACGTCATCGCTTGGTGGAAAGGTACCGTATTTGCCTTGGAGCCCGGCAAGACGGTCGCGCCGCTGTTGGGATTCGAGGGCTACAACATCTGCCGCGGCGAGAAGCTCGACGATGGCACCTGGAGACTGGTCACGCGCGAAGTGACGTTCTATCGCGACCTGAAGACCGGCGAGATCCTGGACGAGTGGGACAACCCGCTTTCCGGCAAGCGCAACAAGGTGGTCGATGTTGCCAATGACCCGGTCAACAACGTGGTCAACCCGCCAGGCCGTCCCGCGATGGCGCTGCCGTGGCTGCGCAACGGCGATGACCTCATGGTCACCATGAACATCCCGCTGGCTTACCCCAATCCGTTGCAGCCGGACGCCTACCCCGCCGAGTCTTCCGGTCCGACCTACATGGGCTCGGAGCATTTCATGTGGTTCACCTCGCGCGAGTCGCTGGAGGACCCGAAGGTCAAGAGCGCAAGCCTGCGCTACGGCTGGACCCGCATCGGGCCGTGGCTGCCGTGGATGGAGCTGGGAACCCGATCGGGGAACCTCGTCTACATCGCCCAAGGCGGCAAGATTTCCACGTTCGAGGCCTTGCCCGAGGACGTGAAGGAACGCGTTCGCACCCGTCATCCGACCTATCTGACTGCGCCGGAAACGTGGGTGACGCCCAACGTCACCAGTTGGACCTACTACCGAGACCTCAAGGAAAAGTCCGCCGACTGACCGGCAGCCGCCGATGCGCTCGAAAAACCATTCGCCCAACACCTCTCCACACCATTTTCCGAGATCACTGCCATGACCCCAACGATCCGCCCCTTGGTTTCCGCCATCGCAATGAGCCTGCTGCTGAGCGCGGGCGCCGCGGCAGCCCAGTCCGGACAGAGCGAGACCGATCCTGCGCGTCTGGATGAAATCCAGGTCACCGCGCGCGGCGTGGCCGAATCGCTCCAGGACACCCCGCTTCCGATCACCGCGATTTCCAGCAAGACCATCGAGAAGAAGGGCATGACCGACGTCCAGGACGTCGCTGCGCTTTCGCCGAGCTTTTCCTTCCGCTCACCCTACGGGCGGACCTTCGACCGGCCCGTGATCCGCGGCATGTCCAACATCCAGGGCGAGGCCAACGCCTCGTTCTTCATCGACGGCATCTTCGTGCAGGGCGATATCTCCGGCTACGGCCTGGAGAACCTGGAGCGGGTGGAGGTGATCCGCGGGCCGCAGTCGGCCGCGTTCGGCCGGCGCACCTTCTCCGGCGCGGTGGACTTCATCACCCGACGCCCCGGTTCGCTGGACGGCACCCGGCTGACGCTGGGCGTGGGCAATCATGGCCAGGAGCGCATGGGGATCTTCCACTCCGGCGGTTCGGGTGACGGCACGTTCGGTTACGACGTCAGCTACCAGAAGCGCGGCAATGACGCGCTGTTCTTCAACGATGCTTCAGGCCGGAAGGACCTGGGCGAGCGTGAGAGCAACAGTGGCATGGTGGCGCTCGGCTGGTCACCCACGGAGAGCATGGAAATCACCGCGCGGGTGATGCAGCAGAAGAATCGGGACAGCCACGCGGCCATCGCGCGCCTGGGCAGCGACAATCTCAACTGCTTCCTGCCGCAGTACACCGGCGACCTCTACTTCGGGGTGTATCCGATCCTCGCCAACCGTCAGCGCGGCTACTACTGCGGCGCGCTGCCCACGCCCGAGCGCTTCGGGATCAACACGGATGAGTACATCGCCGCCGGCTACATGCCGGGCATCAAGTCCGACTTCCTGCGCAGCAGCCTGCGCGTGGACTACCTGTTCGAAAACAACTGGCAGTTCACTTCCACCACCGCCTACAACGACACCGAGACCTACAACGGATTTGACCAGGACTACAGCGCCGAGCGCGGGTTCGGGGGTGCGTTCGAAACCTACGGACAGTCCGGAGTCAAGGACTGGTCGCAGGACTTCCGCCTGAGCACCGACCAGGAGCTGCCGGTGTCGGGCTTGATGGGTGTCTACTACTACAACCAGAAGGCGCAGCCGGGCTGGGGCGGCGACCTGACCGGCTTCATGCTGCCGGGCAACATGTCGGTCACCCCGATTGCGCGCGACCCGAACGACAAGACGGTCAACAAGGCCATCTATGCCCTGGTCAGCTGGCAGATCAACGACCAGTGGACGACCTCGCTGGAGGCGCGCTACGCGCGTGACGAGATCAGCAAGGGTGCAGTGGACACTCGCGCGCTGGGCGCAGCGATCTACAGGCAGGAATATTCGCTGAGCAAGACCTTCACCAGCTTCACCCCGCGGTGGACCCTGAGTTACCAGGTGGCCGACAACGTCAACTTGTACACCCTTGTCTCCAAGGGCACCAAGCCGGGTGGATTCAATACGGACGTGTACCGCGCCGATTTCCAGGAAAGCGAGCGTGATCGCCTGATTTCCATGGGCTACGACTCGTTCGACGAGGAGAAGGCCTGGAACTACGAGATCGGCGTCAAGAGCGACCTGGCCGACGGTGCCCTGCGCCTGAACGCGAACATCTACCAGATCGACTGGGACAACCAGCAGCTGACCGCTACCGGTCCGGTGACCCGCCGCGACGGCTCGCTGTTTGCGACCAGCTACACCGACAACGTCGGCAAGTCGCGCATTCGCGGTTTCGAGCTCGAGAGTCAGTGGCTGTTCTCCCCGGGCTGGGTCGCGACGCTTGCCTATTCCTATACCGACGCGAAGATCCTGACCTTCCTCAGCCAGGACCAGGCGGACCTGTTCGCCACCATTCCCAATCCTGACCTGACCGATCCCTCGGCTGACGCTGGCGGTGCCTACCTGCCGCGCGTGCCCAAGCAGAAGGTCTCGCTGGGCCTGATGTACGACGGGACGTTCAGCAACGGCTGGGGCTACGGCTTCAACATGGATACCACCTATGAGGGCCGCCGCTACGTGCAGGTGCACAACCTGGCTTGGCTGGATCCCTCGACCCGCACCAACCTGCGCTTCAGCCTGCGCCCGAACGAGCAGCTGCAGTTCAGCGCCTACGTGAACAACGCGTTCAACGATCGCACCCCGGAAGATGCACAGCGCACCGTGGATTCCGGCGCGACTTTCGTCGCTTGGCCGGCGGTGCCGCCGCTGTCCGGGCTGGCGCTGACCAACCTGCGCGACTTCGGCATCTCACCGTCCATGCCGCGCATGTACGGCGTGGAAATGACCTACCGGTTCTGATGCAGCCCGCGCATCGGCCCGTTTGACGGGCCGGTGCCGGATCCGAACCTCGGGGGAACGCAATGGACAGAAGACAATTCGTCGGAACCCTCGGTGTCGCCGCGGCACTGGCGACCCTCCCGGGCTGCAATCCGGGTCGGGATGCGGAATCCGATGCCGGCGCGCACGCCAACCCCGCCGCCCGTGACGTGATCGTGATCGGCGCCGGTCTGGCCGGACTGGCCGCCGCCGCGCGACTCGAGGCCGCCGGGGCCCGGGTCACCGTGCTGGAAGCCGCCTCGCGCATCGGCGGACGCCTGTACACCGTCGAGCGCAACGGGATCCGCTTTGAACTCGGCGGCGTCGAGGTCGGCGGCAACTACGGGCGCGTGCTTGCCCACGCCGCGCGCGTGGGCGTCGGGATCCAGACACCGAACGTCGCGCGTCCGACCCCCGCCGACATGGCCTACCTGTTTGGTGACGATCTCGTTCCCGCACCGCAGTGGCCCGAAAGCCCGCACAACACCCTGCAAGGCCGTGAACGCGAGACCCCGCCCTCGGCCCTGCTGTCTGCCGCCGTGGCCGAACTCGCCTTGCCCTCGGCCGAAGCCTGGATGCTGGCGGAAAACCGCGCGCTCGATGTGCCCCTGCGCGAGCTGATCGCAGCCAAGGGTTGGTCGGACAATGCCCTGCGCTTCATGGAAGTCGGGCACAGCTACAGCTCCCTCGAGACGGTCAGCGCCCTGGAAGCGCTTCGGCGTGACGGACTGCGCCGGCATGCGACACCGGCCCCCGGTGGCGGCTGGATCCAGGGTGGCAGCCAACGCCTTCCCGAAGCGATGGCCGCGGCCCTTTCCGGGCCGGTCGTGCTGGACGCCCAGGTCGAGGAAATCGAAACCTCGCTGCGCGGGGCCGAAGTCCGCACCGCGGACGGGCGTCGCTTCCGCGGCGCGCACGTCGTCATCGCTGTTCCCAGCGGACCGTTGAGCCGCATCCGCATCGATCCGGTTCCTGAAGCCGTACTTCAGGACGTCTGGGCGGCGCGCAAGAGCAATGCCGTTACCACCATCCACCTGCAGCCCACGCGTCCCTTTTGGGAAGACGACGGTCTGCCGCTGGCGCTGTGGAGCCCGGGCCGCCTGCAACGCCTCTTCGCGTCACGCGGTGAGGACGGCGAGGTCAACCGGATCATCATCTGGCTCAACGGCCGAGCCGCCGAGCAGGTAGACGTGATGGACCGCGACGCACGTCTTGCCTGGGCGATCGCCGAGCTCGAGCGCGTCCGGCCGTCATGCCGGGGGGCGCTGGAGCCGTTGGAAAGCTTCAGCTGGGCGCGGAACCCGTTCGCTGACGGTGCCTACTCGGAGATTGCCGCCGGGTGGGTGGAGCGTACCCTCGCGTGGAACGGCAAGCCGTTCGGGCGTTTGCAATTTGCCGGCGAACACACGCAGCTGACGCACTCGGGTATGGAGGCGGCGGTGCGCTCCGGCGAGCGCGCGGCCGACGCCATCCTCGCCGCCTGACGTGCGGCACCCATCCGGAATCGCGTGGGACGCTCCTCCAGCCCGCGCTGCCCGGCCTCTTGAACCCTGCACGATCCCCATTTGCGCTCGACTCCCATACCGCCATGACCATCCAAACCTGTGACCTTTACGACATCCGCTCCGAACTCAGCGAAGAGGAGCGGGCCGTCCAGGACAGCGTCGCCCGCTTCACCGATGAAAAGGTGCTGCCGATCATTGGCGACTGCTTCGATCAGGGGCGTTTCCCCAAGGAACTGATCCCCGAAATCGCCGGCCTGGGCCTGCTGGGCGCGACCTTGCCGGAGGAATACGGCGGCGCTGGCCTCAACGCGGTGAGCTACGGGCTGATCTGCCAGGAGCTGGAGCGCGGCGACTCGGGCCTGCGCAGCTTCGCCTCGGTGCAAAGCTCGCTGTGCATGTATCCGATCTACGCCTACGGCAGCGAGGAGCAGAAGCGCCAGTGGCTGCCGCGCATGGCGGCGGGCGAGGTGATCGGCTGCTTCGGCCTGACCGAGCCGCACGGCGGCTCGGACCCGGCGAACATGAAGACGCACGCGAAGAAGGACGGCGGCGACTGGGTGATCAACGGCTCCAAGATGTGGATCACCAACGGCAACCTGGCGCACATCGCCATCGTTTGGGCGCAGACCGAGGACGGCATCCAGGGTTTCATCGTGCCGACAAACACCCCGGGCTTCACCGCCCAGGAGATCAAGCACAAGATGAGCCTGCGCGCCTCGGTGACCTCGGCGCTGTACTTCGACAACGTGCGCATTCCCGACGCCAACCGCCTGCCCAA
>CAZTXX010000003.1:0-4846 GCA_964617405.1 uncultured Aquimonas sp.
CCGGGTTGTGGCGCACGAAGCTCTTGGTGCCATCCAGGGGATCGACCAGCCAGAGGAAATCGCCTTCGCCATCGCGCCCTTGCTCCTCGCCATGAATGGCGTGCCCGGGAAACGCTTCGCGCAACACCGCGCGGATCGCTTCCTCGGCTTCGACATCGGCCTGGGTGACGGGCGTGGCGTCGGGCTTGATCGTGGTGGCCACGCCACCGCGATAGTAGCCATCGATGATGGTGGCGGCGGCACGCGCGGCGCGCCGCGCCACCTCCAGCGCATGATCGAGGAACGCGGCATCGGGTGTGGACGAAGGGCTCAAGGTTCTTTCCTGACCAGGCCGCCCTTGACCTCGTAGACCACGCTGCCATCGTCCTGCATCTGGCCAATGCGCTGCAGGGCGCGCTGTACCTGGGGATTGCCATCGCGCGCGTTCAGCGTGGCGCGGCCCTCGTAACCGGTGATGGTGGTGCGGAACTCGCCGTTCAGCGCCAACGGGCCATCACCCTCGTCGTGCACGCGGCCGCCGAACCCGCCACCGGGCAGCTGCCCGAACTCGAAACCGATGGTGCCGAAGACCGCCTGTTCCGCGCCGCTGACGCCCGCATCGCGCCATTGTCCCTTGCCTTGCAGGGCGAGTGGCACGCGCCCCTGCAGTTCCAGGGCATCGAACGTGACCTCAACCGTGCCGCTCGGCACCAGGTCGGGAATATCGAGCATGCGTTGCAGACGTGCTGCGGGAAAGCTGGCACGGGCGCCGTCGACCCGGATCCGCCCGCTGCGGTCCGCCGCGACCCGCGCGGCACCATTCAACTCCTGCCCGTTGAGCAAAAGGTCGGCATCGAGACGGCCAGAGAGCAGCGCCTGCGGGCGCAGATGCCACGCACCTTGTCCCAGGTCCGTGCCGTTGCGCATCACGTGTTCCACCCGACCATTCCAGATCGTTCCGGCCATGCCCTCCAGCTGCACCGGCAAGGCATCCTCGGGCACCACCTTGAAGGCCAGGCGCGCCGGCAGCGTCGCAACCACGACACCTGCCACCAGGAGCAGGACAACCACAAACAGCAACAAACGCTTCATCATCAACCTCCTGCCCGTTCAAGCACCACGCGCGCGTCCACGCGCCCCACGCCCGTACGGGTCGCGGAAAAATCGCCCGGCGACACACCATGACCGGCCTGCAACTGCTGCAGCCAGTCGACCAGCGCATCGAAACCCACACCTTCGAAATAGACCCGCACCTGGGTGCCGCTGATCGGCTCCACACGCAGCAGCGCCTCACCCACGCCCGAAGTGCGCGCGGTGGCGTCGGCAAGGGCCAATAGCGAGCGGCCGTCGTGCTGCGTGCCGGCATTGTTGCCGACCTGCAACTGCGGCAACACGGCACGCATATAGGCCAAGTCGGCCTGCGCCGCCGTCGCGCGCACCCTGGCCGCATCGCGCGCCTCGCGCAAGGGCTCCCAGGCCAGCAACCACAGGCCGATGAGCAACAGCGCACCGGCGCCAAGCACCAGCACACGGCGATCACGCGGCGCCAACCCGGCCCAGAATTCGCGCAGCACGTTCATGCGCCGCCTCCGCGCAGGCGCAGCTTGCCTTCGACACCGTTGCTGCCCGGGGTCATCGAGGTCAGCTCGGCGACCAGGCCAAGCGCCGCCATGCGCTCGCGCAATTCGTCGAGGGTGGCCACATCGCCGGCACGCAGGGTCAGATCGAGGGTTCCGCCACGGTACTCGATGCCGTCGAGCGTATAACGCCCGCTGCCGGACAACTGCGGTGCGATGCGCGCCAGCACCGTCAGCACGCCGCCGGAAGACGCCTGTCCGCTGCGCCGTGCCAGTTCGGCGGCAAGTTGCGCACGCGGGTCCACCACGCGCTGCACTTCGGGCAGGGCCTCGCGCAGCAGGGTCGCCATCTGCGCCCGCGTTTGCACCTGGTCGCGATCCAGCTGCCAGCGCTCTACCGCCATCGAAACCATGGCCAGCAACACGGCGAAGCCGACGAATGCGGCGGCCCAGGCCCAGCCCCGCACATCGCCAAGGCCGCGACGGGCCGGCTGGTAGGGCCCGGTCAATACATTGAAGGAGCCAAGCGGGACACCGCCCAAACGCCCGGCCAGCCATATGAGGGGATCGGCGGCAATCCGGGATACCTCACCTTGCAAAGCCGGCAAGGCATCGATCCGGCCGACAACGCGCAATGCCGGCTGCGGATCGGATCGCGCGGACAAGGCCAGCCACTGCGCGACTTCAGCCGTCTCGCCGGACAAGGCCACCCCACGAGCCAGTCGCAAGGTGGCCGTATTGCCGTCGAGCAGCAAGGTCGGCCCCTCTTCCCAGGGCAGGAGGATGCTCTCGGGCAGCAATACATCGGCCTGCACACCGCCGGCATCCAGTGCAGCCCGCCAGGTTTCGATGCGCTCGTGTGCCACGACCGCCGCGATCACGCTGTCGGGCTGGTCGTCATCCAGCACCGCCACATGGCACTGTTCCACCGAGCCGACCAGTTGATCCTCGATGGCAAAAGGCAGCGCGCGATCAAGCTGGCGCCGCTGGCGTGCGACGCGAGGGGCTTCCAACAAGAGCACGTCACACGATGGCACCAGCACGATGCTGTCGGCCTCTGGTGGCGAGGGCGGCAGCCCCGCCGTCGGCCCGGCCACCACCCGACCTGCACGGTCCAGCGCCAGCCATTGGCTGCGCGTGTCGTCGAGAAATCGGATCAGGTGGCGATGGGACATGGGTCACTCGGTGCAATCCGGTCGATTCTAGCCGGATACGCAAGTCCTGAGTTGCCCTCGCGTATCCTAGCGGTACTCAGAGCCGTCCGCGCGCCCGCGCCACCACGTCCACGCCGCCGTGGCGGCGGTGCAGCAGGCTGGAATACACGAAAGGGATTCCATCCGCGATGACCTGGGCCTCGAGGATGAACCACTCGGTGCCCACCCCGTAGCCATTCAACGGCAACGATGCGACGCCCATCTGGGTGAGCTCGCGCTGGATGTCTTCGAGCGAGGTGTAATTGGCACGTCCATCACGCGCCAGACGCTCGGCCTGCGCCGGGGTGATCGAATCGGAGAGGCTCATCCACAGCGCGGGGCTGGCGAAATTGAGGTTGATCGGCACCCCCGGCGGCAATGCGCAAACCTCGGGGGCCAGCACGGCATAGACCTCGGCGCTCACCGCCGGCAACAGGCGCAGTTCGGACACATGCACGAACGGGCGATTGGCGGCACGCATCGGCGGTTGGCGCGCCAGCAGGGCGGAATCCTCCGCGCCGTGCGAGCGTGGCACCGTATCGGCATCGATCCAGTCGGCCACCTGCTCGGCGATCACCGGATCGAGCCTGAGCGCGCGCAGCAGGCGTTCGAAGCGCGCGATGGCGGTGGCCTCGTCGGCCTCTTCGGGATGCAGGCTGTTGAGGTTGAAGCAGCCACCCTGGTCGCGCAGGCGCCCGAAAATGCGTGCCCCGGGCAATTCGACCGGGGGCATGTCCTGGGTCCAGGCATCCTCGCGGCTGTCGATGCCCGGCGCGTCACTGGCATCCTGCAAAAGCACGGCACCAGCCCAGCCCTCCACGCCACGCATCAGTTCCCAGCCCTGCGCCGCGCGCAAGCTGTTGCGGGTGCGCGCCAAGGTGGTCTGACCACGATCCAGCAGTGCGGCGATCAACACGGTGGCCAGTGCCACCACCAGCACCGCGGCCAGCAGTGCCACGCCGCGCTGACGATGCCTGCTCACGGCACGGCCTCCAGCGGCAGCTCCAGCACGCGGCGGATTTCACCGAAGCCTTCGACATCCAGGGTGATACGCAGTCCTCGCGGGAACACGCCGAATTCGCCGCGCGCCGGTGGCCATTGGCGATGCTCGCGACCCTGCGCGTCAAGAAACACGAGTTCGAAGGACTGAACTTCGTCAAGCAACTCGTCCTCGACAGGCCGACTGGCGGGAGCACGATCGAGCACCGTCCAGCGCTGGCGCAGCAGGACGCCATCGCGCACCAGCCAGGCCACCCGCTCCAGTTCGGCGCGCGGCAGGGCCAGGGTGTTGGCGAGACCGTGGCGGGTGAGTTCGATGCGCTGCGCCCCGCCTTCCAGGGCCGGATGCGGGGCGCCATAGGCGTCGCGGATGCCGCGCAAGGCAGCACTGCCCACATCGCGCTCGATCAGGCCAACGGCAAACTGCAAGCGCCCGAGGCGCGCGGTGGCCTCGGCACTTTGCTGTTGCGCCGCCACCAAGGTACGCAGGCCGCCATAGGCCAAGGCCGAAGCCACCGCGAACAGCGCCACCGCCACCAGCACTTCCAGCAAACTGAAGCCCCGCGCCCGGCCCCTCATGGCCGGCTCGCAAAGGCACTCAGGCGCGCGGCAACGCCCTCGTCATCGCGCGTGCCAAGCGCCACCACGACCACGTCCAGGCGACGCACGCGCGGCTCTTCGGTCGGCTCCACATCGAGCGTCCAGCGCCAGCGCCGCCCGCCCAGGGTGGTTTCGCCATTGCTGCGCCCGAGGGCGGGAAACGCCGTGCGCAAACGGGTTTCGGCCACCACGTTGGCTGCCACCCACTGCCCCATCGTGCCGTCACGCAACTGCGCCGTGGCGCGCGCCTCCAGCCCGGCCAAACGCACCATCGCCACCAGGGCAAGGGAAAGCAGCAGCAGGGCGACGAGGACTTCGAGCAGGGTGAAGCCGCGCCGCGCGACGCCCGATCCGGCGCGGCACTCAAGGTCCACGGCGCACCTGCGACAGTTCGAGGCTGCCATCCAGCCGGCCTTCGAGCCGCCAGGCCTGCGCCACGTCGGCACGATCGACCTGCAGCACGAAGGGGGTCAACTCGCCGGAGGACAGGCAGGCAAA
>CAZTXX010000003.1:4946-39820 GCA_964617405.1 uncultured Aquimonas sp.
CACGATCGACCTGCAGCACGAAGGGGGTCAACTCGCCGGAGGACAGGCAGGCAAATGCCGGCTCGCGCCCGGGTTGGTCTTCCAGCACCAGCGCCTGGCCTTCACGCTCGGCGGAAAGCTCCAGATCGCGGCCCAAGGGGCGGGCACGCAACTCATCGTTGCCCCGGTCGTCCAGGGCATGCCAGCCATCAATCTCGAAATAGCCGAAACGCAAACCGTCACGCACCGCAGAAAAACCGATGTCACGCCCGCTCAATGCGGCCCGCTCACACGCCAGGCGCACCAGCTGTTCGGCACGGTGGGCGGCGTTTTCCACCTCACGCTCGCCGCTGCCACGGATCGACAACACCACGGCGCCGGTGGTGATGCCGACGATCACCAGCAGCACCAGCAGTTCGATCAGCGAGAAGCCACGCGCGAGAAGTCTGCCCGGTGTGCCGAAGCGATGCGCATCATTGGTCCCAGTTGGCGACATCGGCATTTTCACCCTCGCCACCGGGCTGGCCATCGCCGCCGAGGGAATACAGGTCGAAATCACCATGCTGGCCGGGGCTCAGGTAGATGTATTCGCGCCCCCAGGGGTCCTTCGGCAAACGGTCGATATAGCCGCCGGCTCTCCAGTTGCGCGCCTCCGGCAGGCCCCCAGGCTTGCTGACCAGGGCCTCCAGCCCCTGGTTGGTGCCGGGATAATTGAAGTTGTCGAGGCGATACATGTTCAACGCGGCGGCAATCGCCTGGATATCGGCCCGCGCCTTGAGCTGACGCGCCTCCCCGGGCCTGTCGAAAAACTTGGGCGCCACAAAGGCCACCAATATCCCGAGGATGACCACCACCACCAGCACTTCCATCAGGGTGAAGCCGCGCGCCAGTGGCGCGGGAAGGCGGTCAAGCCGCGAATGGGGACGACGGGAGAAGGAATGGGCTTGCATCATGGACTGAACGGTCGACTGAGGGCGTGGGACCGATTCTAGCCGAGGCTGGCGATGCACGGCGCAGCGCAGGCATGATGGTCTGCCGATCCCATGCAAACCCGCCCATGCGACTGACCCGCTGCCATATCGACACCCCGCTGATACCCGGTTCGCGCGTCGCGTTGCCCGATTCGGTGGCCGCCCACCTGACCCGGGTGCTGCGCCTGGGGCTGGGCGCGCGCTTCGTATTGTTCAACGGCGACGGCAACGAACACGAAGCCGAGCTGTGCGAGATCGGCAAGCGTGGCGCCAGCGCCGAGGTGTTCGCAGGCCGACCGGTGGCCACCGAATCCCCCCTGCCCCTGGTACTGGCGCAGGCGGTGGCGCGCGGGGAAAAGATGGACCTGGTGCTGCAGAAGGCCACGGAGCTGGGCGCGACCGCAATCATCCCGCTCATCACCGAGCGCTGCGAAGTGCGCCTGGATGCCGAACGCGGCGATCGTCGCCTGACGCGCTGGCGCACTGTGCTCGCCGCGGCATGCGAGCAATGCGGGCGCGCCCGCCTGCCGGCATTGGGATCACCCGTGGCGCTGGCCGACTGGCTGGCGTCACCGGCCACGGCCGGGCTTGATGCCGGCGCCGACGGGCTGCGCCTGCCCCTGCTTTACCTCGATCCGGAGGCCCCACACACGCTGTCCGACCTGCCCGTGCCGATACAGCACGGCGCCTGTTTCGTGATTGGCCCGGAGGGCGGGCTGGGTGAACGTGATCTGGCCTTGTTGCGGGCGGCCGGTGCCACCGGCCTGCGGCTTGGGCCACGCGTCCTGCGCACGGAAACCGCGGGACTTGCGCTGTTGGCCGCGTTGCAGGCGCGTTACGGGGACTTCTGAGTTGTCTCAGGCTTCCTGCGCTTCGCGCAGTGCATCGAGTGCGGCGACCTGCGCCTCGATGGCACCCAGATCGGGAATGACGGCATCTTCATCATTCAGCCTGACGCTCATCAACACCCCGGCGGTGGGCAAGGCGTCCTCCTCGTCGGTGCGCACCAATGCCCCCGGCGACACCGTGACCAGACGCGGGAAGCCCTGGGTCAGCATCGCGAAATAGGAATAGCGCGGGTTGCCACCCAGCGCCTTGAGCACCACCACCTTGGCGCCAAACTCGCCTTCGTCGTGTGCCGAGCCGATCATGCGCGCATAGGAGATCACCGGCAGGCGCCAACCGCGCCAACGGATGCGCCCGAGCATCCAGTCGGGCGTGCCTTCCTCGCGCTCGGGCGGCGAATAGGTGATCACCTCGGCCACGGTGGCGTTGGGAAGCAGTGCGCGCGCCCCGGCAACGGCAATCATGACGCCACGGACGTCTTCGGAAATCTGCGGGCTCATCTGTTGTTTCCTCTGCGCGTCAGGCGCGCAACGCAGCGCTGCGCCAACTCGCGCGGTGAACCGGTGAATTCGACGACCCCACGGGCACGGGCGCCATCGACCATGGAGCTGACCACGCAGGATTCGGGATCCTGTGCCCAGACCTCGCCACCCTTGGTCGTGAGATAGGCCGCGCCTTCGACCGCGTCGCCCGCCATGCCGCTGAAGATGATGGCGGTGGCACCGGCACCGAAACGGTCGGCCACGTCGCGCAACACGTCGTCGATGGAAGGGGTATAGCGCGGTGGAGTCTCGTGCGGCGAGCTGCCGATCGACCCATCCACCTCCAGCACGATGTGCTCGGCGGCGGGAATCACCAGCACTTCACCCTGCTTGACCATCGAGCCGGCGCTCGCGATCCGTACCGGCAACGCGGAAGCTTTCTGCAGTTGTTGGGCAAGGCGCTCGAAATAACCCGACTCCAGGTGTTGCGCCAGCAGGAATACCGCAGGCATCTGTTCCGGCAGTTCGGACAGGAAGGTCCGGACCGCGTCCGGGCCACCGATTGACGCGCCCAGTACGAAGATATGGCCGAGCGGACTTTCGTCGGCGGCCGTGGCGGCGGTAGCGGTGACCGCTGCGACGGGCGGAGCGTCCGCCAGGCCCATCGCCACCATCAGCGGGTCGGCGGCGTCACCCTCGCCTTCAAGCGGCTCCAGGCTGAACTTGTCCAGATTGCTGAAATCAAAGCCCGGCTTGGCGGCGGGCGCCGCGGTAGCCTGACCCTCTTCCTCCGCACCGTCATCCAGCGGGGCCAGCGACAGACCCAGTGCGGCGGCAAGAGAGTCCTCGTCGACGCTCCCCTCCGAAGGAGCCACATCCTGCGGCGCCTCGTCCGCGGCGTCGCCGTGCGGTTCGGGGGAATCATCGACGATGAGCTCCATCGCGGAGAAATCCAGTTCCACCGCCTCCCCGTCGTCCTGCGGCGCCTCAAAGGCATCCAGCTGGGCGGCGAGCGCTGCCACTTCGTCATCCAGGGCAGCCGGCTCCACCGGGGCGTCATCGACATCGTCCAGCGCCCAGGCCTGAAGCTCGATCGTAGGTGGATCTTCGCTGGCGACAAAGGACCCGAGTTCGAGGGAGGCAGCCGATTCCGGAGCGGTATCGGAGTCCGCCGCCGGCTCGACCAGCGCATCGACGCTCCAGCTCTCGAAGTCGATCTCGATGCTTTCCTCCTGCAACGGGGCTTCGCTCGGAGAAGTCGCCGAGACGTCATCCTGTTCGCTGGACACCTCGTCGAACGCCCAGTCGAAATCCACATCGTCGAAGCTCTCCTCGGCGGCGGGCGCTTCGGAATCGATGGACGATGGAGAAACTTCGTGGTCATGGTCCTGCGGCGGTGGCGCTTCAGCCAACGCGGGCACGGGTTCGTACTCGGTCAGTCCCAGTGCGGCTTCGAGCGAAAAATCATCCCCAAGCAGCGTATCCACTCCGGCATCGGCGACCGCATCATCGGTGATCGTCAGATCATCCGTTGAGGTTTCAAGGACGACGACCTCGGCCTCGAAGAGCACTGCCGGCGCCGGGTCGGCCTCATCCAAATACAGCTCCACAGCCTCCGGCGTATCGACCACGACATCAGCTAGATGCCCGGAATCGACCGGTTCGGGCGTGGAGGCGAGAAGTTCGGGGGCCGGCGCGTCGGTCAGGCCAAGGGCATCGTCAAGCTGGTCGAGATCCACATCCAGCCAGGACTCGTCCTGCGGCACGCTTTCCGATCCGGTGTCATCCGATGGCAGGCTTGCCTCGAAAGGCTCGGCCTCAGGCAGCTCGGCGAGCGTGGCCACGGGAACCTCTTCGATCCGCTCGGCGGCTTCGGCCACCATGCGCTCGGCGTCCCGTGATGAAATCGGCTGTTCGATACCTGGAACGGCACCTGGCCGCGGCATCGGGTGTTCCTGGTTCACCAGCCGGCGTGCACCTTCCGGGAGCGGCGGCATGGTGTCGCCATGACCGAGCACCTTGGCGACAAGATGGCGCGCCCAACGTGCCAGATCCCAGCCTTCCAGCGTCTGGCTGACATCGGCATCGTTGAAGACCACGCTGATGTCGGGGCTGTCGAACACTGCCTGCAGATGGTCGAGGTCATCGTCCGCGCCTTCCTGCAGGTTGACGATCACCACGCTCGGACCCGCGCTGAATACGCCTGATTCGGAGGTCGAGCCGGGTTCACCTTCGAAAACCACCGCCGCGCCCCGCTCCTGCAGGGCCTGGCGCAGCTGCTCGCGCGCCCCGTCATCGCGGCCCAGCAGGGCGACGCGGCAAAGATCAACCGACATCGCCACGTTGCACCTTGAGGATTTCGTCCACGTTGCGCATCAGATCCGCCTCCTGGTAGGGCTTGCCGAGGTAACGATCCACGCCGATCTCGAAGGCGCGCTGGCGATGCTTGTCGCCGGTACGCGAGGTGATCATGATGATCGGGATACCGCGCAGGCGTACATCGTTGCGGATGTGGGTGGCCAGCTCGTAGCCGTCCATGCGCGGCATTTCGATATCTAGCAGCATCACGTCCGGCACGCGATCGGTAAGTTTCTCGACCGCATCGACACCGTCCTTGGCGGTGAGCACCTCGTAACCGTGGCGCTCCAGCACGCGGCCGGTGACCTTGCGCATGGTGATCGAATCGTCCACCACCATGACCAGCGGCACGCGCCGTACCGGCACGACCTCCGGCACCTCGCGGGTTTCCCCGACGTCGTGCTGGGCGACATAGCGACGCACCAGGGGAGCCACGTCGAGGATCACGATCACGCGACCGTCGCCCATGATGGTGGCGCCGAAGATGCCGGGAATCGAGCTGACCTGCGCGCCCACCGGTTTCACCACGATCTCACGGCTTCCGATGACGTTGTCCACGCAGATCGCCGCGCGCTGCTCACCCGAACGGGCCAGCAACAACGGTACCTGCATGCTGCCCTCGGCGCGTACCGGCGTCTGGTTCAACAGGCGTCCGAGATCGTGGATGGCGTAGTCCTCGCCGGCGTACACGAAGGTCGGCGAACCGCTGGCCAACTGCGCGTCAAGCTCGGCGCGGTCGATACGCGCCACGCCCTGCACCGAGGCGATGGGGATGGCATACGAGGTATCGCCCTGCTGCACGAACACCGCCTGCGTCACCGCCAGGGTGAAAGGCAGGCGCACGATGAAGGTACTGCCTTGGCCGTGCTCGGATTCGATGACCAGGGTGCCGCCAAGCTGGCGAATCTCGCTGTGCACCACGTCCATGCCGACACCACGGCCGGCGATCTTGCTGACGCTGGTGGCGGTGGAGAACCCCGATTCCAGGATGAACGCATACAGCGCCTGGTCGGAGATCACCGCATCGCGCGCCAACAGGCCACGATCGACGGCCTTGCGACGGATCGCTTCGCGGTCCAGGCCGCGACCATCGTCGCTGACCTTGATGACCACTTCCGAACCCTCACGCAGCACCGAGATGCGGATCGTGCCCTCTTCCGGCTTGCCAAGCGCAACGCGTTCTTCCGGCGTCTCCAGGCCGTGCGCCAGACCATTGCGCAACATGTGTTCCAGCGGCGCGGTCATGCGGTCGAGCACGCTGCGATCCATTTCGCCCTGGGCACCTTCCACCCGCAGCTGGGCCTTCTTGCCCAGCTCGGCGGCGCTCTGGCGCACGATGCGGCGCATGCGCGGCACCAGCGAGTCGAACGGCACCATGCGGGTGCGCATCAGGCCTTCCTGCAAGTCCGAGCTCACCCGCGACTGTTGCAGCAGCAGGGTTTCGTACTGGCGGGTATGGTCTTCCAGGGTGCCCTGCAGGCTGACAAGGTCGGCCGCGGACTCGGAGAGCGCACGCGAGAGCTGTTGCAGGGTGGAGAAGCGGTCGAGCTCCAGCGGATCGAAGGCTTCGTTGCCGCCCGCCTCCGCCTCGCGCTGGTAGCGGGCGACGATCTGCGCTTCGGTTTCGATTTCGAGCTTGCGCAACTGGCCGCGCAGACGCTCGTTGGTCTGCTCCATTTCCGCCAGGTTGGTGCGGAACAGGCCCAGTTGCTGCTCAAGGCGGGCGCGGTAGATCGCAACTTCACCAGCGTAGTTGACCAGGCGATCCAGCAGGTCGGCACGGATGCGGATCTGCTCCTGCGGAGCGCGTACGCTGACGTCTTCCTCATCCAGCGCGGTGGGGGCGAGTTCGAGTGGTGCGGCGATGGCTTCGGCCACACTCTCGGCCGGTTCCTCGATTGGCGTGATGGCAACCGGTGCCTCGGGCAGCACCCGCTCCACCTCGCCGGTCTGGACGACGTCTTCCAGCAGTTCCGCCGGTTCCAGCAACTCGGGCTCTTCGCCACGCGCCAGCATGTCCACACGCTGGATCAGCAGTGCCGGCATCGCAATGGACTGGCGCGAAGCCACCCGCGCGGTCATGCGGTTGAGCCGGTCGAAGGCCACGTCGAGCACGTCCAGACCATAGCGCGGCAGCGCGCGGCGGCCTTCGGCGACGATCTCCAAGAGGCTCTCCATCACATGACCCAGATCGCCGATCGGATAGAGACCGGCCATGCGCGCACCGCCCTTGAGCGTATGCAGGTCGCGTTGCAGCGCCACCACCACCTCGTGATCACCCGGCGCCTCGCGCAATTGCGCCATCAGGCCGTCGGAATGATCAAGGATGTCGGAGGCTTCTTCACCGAAGATGTCGAGCAGTTCCTCGTCCATGTCGGGCAACCTGAGCGGCGCCTCGGGATCGGGGTCGGACGCGGTGAGGCCGTCAAGGAACCAGGCCGCCATGCGCGCGTCGGCGCTGGGCGGCAATGCGGCCGCGAATGTCGGCTCCGCCATGACATCTGGCGTCTCGACATCGACCGCTTGCGCGTCGGAATCATCCTCGACCGCTTCGCCGGCCAAGGCCTCGACCAGGGCTTCCTCTTCCTGCGTCGAGTCGGGCGGCGTGTCGAATTCGGCGGGCTCCTCGTCGGTCACGGAGTCCGGCTCAAGCTCTTCAACCGGCAGCACCTCGTCCGGAGCCTCGTCCAGCTCCTCGTCGACGTCCGCCGACACTTCGTCCAGTGACGCAACGTGTTCCTCGGTGGCGAGCTCCCCGGTGTCCCACGCCTCGCCTTCCGGCTCGGCTTCCTGCTGTGGTTCGTCCACCAGCAGCTCGGTGATGAATGCCGCCTCGTCGCTGTCGTCCGATTCCAGCCCCGGGACCAGCAACTCGTCGATCTCGGCTTCGGCCTCGGCGGAATCACGCCAGACGGGGTCAGAAGACGACTCGACGCTGAGGCTGTCGAAAAATGCATCGGCCGACACCGTGCCCACACCCTGCCCGGCTTCCTCGAATCCGGACGTCGCCTCCGGAATCTGCGCACCCGGCGCTTCGTCGGTTTCCGTGGCGGGAGTGGAAGCCTGTTCGGCCAGCCACTGGCGGATGAGCGTATCCATCTCGGCATCCGCCGCCTCGGCCTCGGGCATGGCTTCGCCCATCTCCCCGGACGCGACAGTCTCGTCGATGGTCGACCCGTCCACGTCATGCCCTGTTTCGGGCGCACGATGTTCGTCCGCAGCGGTCGTCGGCACCTCCTCCGTCGGAAGGTCCGTGACTTCATCGACGATGAATTGATCGAAGACAGCCTCGCCTTCGTCCCGCCCGACGATTTCCAGGGCTTCCTCGTCGTCCATCGCGGATGTCGCAGCCTCGGAAGGCTCCTCGGGCGACACGAGCCACTCGATCAGCTCGCCCTCGACCTCCAGCTCGTGCACGTCCGGTGTCTGTGTCGGCAACGCATCGGCTTCGACAGGAGCCGCCGCATCGTGGTCGAACGGCGACTCGTGCGCGACGAATTCCGCCGTGGGCAGGGACACCGCCGCGGTGAGCTCGGGGAAATCGGTAAAGGACTGGTCGTCGTCCGCTTCGACCACCGGGGTAAAAGCATCATCAGCCGGACGCGTTTCATCAAGGTCTGCAAACGACGACTCGGGCGCATCGGTCTCGAATTCCGGATCCATCGAGACCGCGGTGCTGAGTTCGGGAACCTCGACGAGATCGTCATAAGGTGCCAGGGCAACACTGGGCGCAAGGATTTCGGGCAAGGTATCGCGCTCGGCGCCAATACGTTGCGCCAGCTCGCCCAACGGTGTCAGGCGCGGTGGTTGCGCCTCCAGTTCCAGCAGCGCATGGCGCAATGCGGCGGCGGCATCCAGCAGCGCCTGGTGGCCGGTGGGCGACGGCACCTCGGCGTGCGCGAGCGCGCGCTTGAGGTAATGCTCCATCGGCGAAGTGAGCTCGGTAATGACCGGCAGTTCGGTCATGGCGAACGCACCGTTCATCGTATGCACCGCGCGCACCACCTCTTCGGTGAGCAGCTGCGAAGGAGTGCTCAGCCAGGATTCCAGCGTATCCAGGTGTCCTGCGACTTCCGGCTTGAGTATCTCGAACAGCACCGGGTCGATCGCAGCCACTTCCACGCGATGATCGGGCAGCGCCTCGGGAGGCGCCATCTCGTCCGCCGGCACCTCGACAGGTGCTGGCGCAGCATCGACCGCGGCCTCCTCAGCCGCAGGCTCCTGGGCCGGCTCGACTTCCTCGGACGGTTGCAGCTCGGAATCCTCGGGAGCGGTCGCCGGCTCGATCGGCGTTTCCACGACCGCCTCGGCAGCCACCGGCACATACCAGGCCTCTTCACCCGCGGCGAGGCGGTCGGCAACATCCTTGATGCCTTCGATGTCGCTGTGCACGCTGCGCTCGCCACGCAGCGCCAGGTGGATTTCCGGCAGTACCCCATGCGCCACTTCCAGCAGGGCGGCCACCGCCGGGCTCGGCGAAATGGTGCGGTCGAGCACGCGGTTGAGCATGTTCTCGACCTTCCAGGCAAACTCACCCAGGGTGAGCGCCCCCACCAGGCGGCCACTGCCCTTGAGGGTATGGAACACGCGCCGGATGGATTTGAGCTGCTCCATGTCGCCAGGCGATGCGAGCCATGACGGCAGCATCTGCCCCAGATTGGCGATTTCCTCCTCGACCTCCTCCACGAAGACTTCGCGGATTTCCTCGTCGATTTCCTCCGAAGCAAGTTCGAAACCGCCGGTGATCGGCCCTTCTTCCGGAGTCTCGACACCAGCCTGCATCTGGGCTTCGGCGGGTGCGGGCGCCTCGTGGATCTCGGGTGCCGGCTCATCCAGGGCCGGCATCAGGACGGAGGATTCGATCGGCGCGATGGCCTCGACCGTTTCGGTCGCGGAGACAGGGGACTCGTCGACATCAAACCCGTCAACAGCCTCCAGCGTCGGCAGCTGCGCTTCGTCGACAGACGGCAGCGCAACTTCCTCGGCGGCCTGCGGCTCCTGCACTTCGGGCTCTTCCAGCTCGGGAGCGATACTGCTGACCTCGCTGTCCACCTCGACCTCGACAGCCGGAACCGGCCAGTAACCCAGCTTCTCCAGGCTGCTGTGCGCGGTTGCCAGAATGCGCTCGCGCCCCGGCCGCTGCTCGGCTTCGGCCTCGAGGAAGTATTCGAGGCTGGCCAGGGCGTCGGCCAGGGTTTCCATCTGCGTCACGTCCGGAACAAGACGCTTTTCCGACAATTCGCGCCGGGTGAATGCCGCCACGGCGTCCAGGTAATCCGCGGGCTCGGTCAGTTCCACGATGCGCAGCACGCCGGCAACCTGGGTCAACAGCGCCGGTGCCTCATCAAGCTGTTCGGCGTTCCAACTTGATTCGATGTAACCCACGAAACACTGCTTGGCGCGGGTGAAGTTGACCTGTGCCTCCTTCACCAGGGCCTGCAGCACGCGCCGGGTTTCGATGGACGGTGCCGTCGTACCCTCTTCGGCACCGGGCATGGGCGCACCGCCGAGGTGCTGCACCTGGTCGTCGAGCGAGGCTTCGACGTAAAGCAGGGCCCCGGCAATATCAAGCAAGGTGGATTCGTCCGCCGATGTGCTGCCGTTGATGACCGCATGCACCGCATCACGTTGTTCCTGCACCACGCGCCGTGGCATGCCCAGACCCAGCATGCCCAGCGTGTCGGAAACGCGCTCGAGCACTTCGATCTGGTTGGAAAGCTCGGCGGCCTCGGCCTGCGGATTGCGCATGTGCAGATCGAGCGCATCCTTGACCCGCAGCAGATCCTCCTTGATCGCGCCGGCTACGGTTTCCAGCAGCGAACGGTTGTGACCCGAAAGGCTGCCGCGCGCGTGTTCGACTTCCTGCTCGTTCGCCAGCAGGGATTGCAGGCGAAACACCTCACGCATTTCGCCGATACGGCCGTGATCAGTGGGCGCATGGGCGACGAAATAAAGCAGGTTTCGGGTCAGTTCGTGCGGCGGCTCCTGGCGAAAGCTGCGCTCGCCGGCATCGGCCAGGCGCTTGATCTCGCGCTCCACCTTGCCGATGGTCTGCTTGAGTTGAAGGCTGGGCTCGAAAGCCTTGGCACGCAATGCCTCCAGCACGCCCGCCGCAACCCAGAACAGCCGCCTGGCCTCCAGCTCGCTGGTCAGGTTGACTACCCGATCGAGGGTACCCGCGAGGCGCTCCAGGCTGCCATCGACATCCTCGTTGCGGAACCACTTGAGCAGGGCGACCTGAAACTGGCTGCGCAACGGTTCGGCGCGCGCGCGCAGGTCGGCATCGCTGAGCGGCTCCGCCGGTCCCCGCGCGGTCTCGGGCAATTCCTGGCCGAGCAAGGGATTGAACAGGGCGATTTCCGACAGGCCCTTTTCACCACGCGCCGCGCGCAGATCGTTGAGCAGCGGCAGGAGCACCACCGGGATGTCCTTGTGACCGCTCTGCAGGCGTTCGAGGTAATCGGGCAACTGCATGATGCCGCGCATCAGCACGGCATAGGCTTCGTCGCGGTCGGTCACCTGGTCGTCGAGGATCGCGCCGGCGAGCTGCTCCATTTCCTCGGTCACCATGGCGGCGCCGTAGAGCTCGACCATGCGCAAGGTGCCTTGCACCTGGTGGAGGTAGGTGGCGCAGAAGCGCATCTGGCTGACGTCGGACGGATCCTCGACGTAGGCCTCCAGCGCCTGACTCGCCTGCTTCAGGGTCTCGTCGAGTTCGCCCTTGACCCAGGCCAGCGTGGTGTAGTCGATGTCGTCTTGCGGCCTCATGCCTGGATCTCTTTGGTATTCCTGAGGTAAGCCAGGGTTTGCGCCCCGCCGGTACGGCTCATGCGCGGGTGGCTCCAGCCGGGCGCCTCGCCCGGGCCGAGCACCAGCAGACCATCCGGCTGGAGCAGGTCGACCAGGGCATTCAGCATTTCACCCCGGCGCTCGCGTGCGAAATAGATCAGCACGTTCTGGCAGAAAATGATGTCGAGCCGGCGCAACGGTGCGCGCGAGGCATGCAACAGGTTGACGCAGGCGAAGCCGACGCGCTTGCGCAGGCGTTCGTTGATGCGAAAGCTCTCGTTGTCGGGCAGCAACTCCACCCGGTCACGATAGGCGGTCGGGATTTCGCTCAGCCGACGCATCGGATACTCGGCACTGCGTGCCATCGCCAGCGCGGCCTGGCTGACATCGGTCGCCGTCACACCGAAATGCCGGCCCGGCGCCAGTCGCGCCAGCTCGGCATCGAGCATCAACGCCAGCGAATACGGCTCCTCGCCGGTGGAACACCCGAGCGAAAGCGCATGCAATGACGCATCCGGTGCACTGTTGCGTACCCAGCGCGGCAACCATTCGTCGCGGATCAGGGCCATCGAAGGTGGATGGCGAAAGAAGTGTGTCTCGTGCACGGTGAGGTGATCGACCAGCGATGCCCATTCCACCGCGCCACGCGCACCTTTCATCAGATCGTCGTAGTAGCTCTGGAAACCGGTGTGACCGGTTTCCCGCATCCGCCGACGCAGGCCCGTTTCGAGAAACGGCTTGCGCTCGGGCGGCACGATGACGCCGGTCCGTGCCTCGAGCAGGCGCACCCAGCGATCGAACTCGGCATCGTCCAGCGGACGCATGACCGATTTCGATTCCGGACTTGCCACGACTGCCATCACGTCCCGAGCCTCCCGTTGCCGCGCCGATCAGCCCGGCAGCTTGAAGTCGGCGACCGAACGACGCAGGTCGGCAGCCAGCTGGGCGAGGTTTCCGATCGACTCGGCCGTCTGGCTCGCGCCGACCGAGGTCTGCGTGGTGATTTCCTGAATCACGTTCATCGTCGCCGAGATGTTGGTCGCAGCGGCCGACTGCTGGCGCGCCGCCTCGGAGATGTTCTGAATCAGGTCGGCGAGGTCGTTCGACACCTTTTCGATCTCGCCCAGGGCCAGGCCCGCGTCCTCGGCCAGTCGCGCACCGGCGACCACTTCGGCGGTGGTCTGTTCCATCGAGGACACCGCTTCGTTGGTATCGGCCTGAATCGTCTGCACCAGCGTTTCGATTCGCTTGGTGGCGTTGGCCGAGCGTTCGGCGAGTCGCTGCACTTCGTCGGCCACCACCGCGAACCCGCGGCCCGCCTCACCGGCCGAGGCCGCCTGAATGGCGGCGTTCAGAGCCAGAATGTTGGTCTGCTCGGCGATATCGTTGATCAGTTCCACGATCGAGCCGATTTCCTGCGAGCTTTCACCCAGGCGCTTGATTCGCTTGGAAGTTTCCTGGATCTGGTCGCGAATCGAGTCCATGCCCTGGATCGTCTGGCGCACGACTTCGGCGCCCTTTGCGGCGATCTGCACCGAGCGCTGGGCCACGTCGGCCGATTCGGCGGAGTTCTTGGACACCTCGTCGATCGAGACCGCGATTTCGTTGATCGCGGCCGAGGCCGAGGTGATCTGCTGCGCCTGGTGCTCGGCAGCTTCGGCCAGGTGCATGGCGGTGGCCTGCGTTTCCTGGGCGGCGGCGGCCACCTGCACGGCGGTCTCGTTGATCGTGGTTACCAGGGATCGCAGCGCTTCGACCGCGAAGTTGATCGAGTCCGCGATCGCGCCGGTGATGTCCTCGGTCACCGTCGCACGGACGGTCAGGTCGCCTTCGGCCAACGAACCCATTTCGTCCAGCAGGCGCAGGATGGCCTCCTGGTTGCGCTGGTTGAGTTCCTGGGTGACGCGGAAGCGCTTGACCTGATCCTTGTACAGCGTGAACAGCAGGCCGAGGATGGCGAAAATGGCCGCACCACCGGCGACGATACCGATCCACACGCTGGGGAAGGCACGACTGTTGGGCAGGTTCACGAAGGCCTGGGTGAGGTTTTCCGCGCCACTCAGCAGCTGGGCCGAGGCCTGCGAGATTTCGTCGGCCGAGTTCTTCACCTCGAACAATTCGTTGGAGGCGTCAAGGATGGTGTCGACGTTCTTTTCCAGATCGGAATAAAGCGTGGCCACGCGTGCCAACGACTGGCGCGCCGCCGGGGCGTTGATGCGCTGGATGTTCTGTTCGGGGGCGCCGTTGATCAGGCCGTCGAGCACCTGGCTGAACAAGGTCGCGTCACGCGAGAAGCGGTCGGCCGCCGATGTGGCTGCGGCGCCGCCCTGACGAATCTGGGTCACGTGGCGCAGCATGCGGTCAGCCAGCACGATCTGGCGGATGGCAGTGGACAGCTGCGCGAAGCTCGCGTTGCCGGCCTCGCCCATGGCGCGCACCACTTCATCCATTTCCGCCTGGATCATCGGCACCGCATTGGCGAAACGGTCGGCCGTTTCGGTCAGGCCCAACACCAGCTCGCGGCTTTCCAGGATGCGCCGCGAAGCATCGTTCATCGGGCCCCAGGTCTCGGTGACCCGTTGCAAGGGCACGCCCACGACGGGCTTGCCGGTGTAGGCGGGCACGTCGTCGCCACCCCTGTTTAGGGTATCGAGATTGGCCTGGATCTTGACCCGCGTGCTCTCCAGCTCGTCGAACGCGTCCACGCCACCGGAGGCCGCGTCCTGTGCGGCCTTGGCCACCTGCTGCGACTGCACGCGGATATCGGCCACCAGGTCGCGGGCCTTGCCTTCCTCCGTCGCGTACTTGGTGGACAAGACGGCGTTGCCGATCAAGGCCAGCAATGCGATGACCAACAGGAAGATCCAGAAGTTGATCATCCCGCCACGTTCTTTGCCGGTACCGGCGCCCAATGTGCTCATTGCAAGAACCTCACCCAGAAATACTTCACGTTTCGCGTCATGCCACCGCGGCTTGCCGGAACCCCGGCGTGCGGGTCAATCGCGCCATGTCGAATACACCCCAGATCGTGTTGTCGGCGGCGCGATAGGCGCGCTGCACGAAGAGAGCGTAGCCGCTCCCCTCGGGCTCGACCGCTGCAACGACCTGTCCCTCGTTGAAATTTCGCTGTCCCAGCAGCTCGTCGATCAGTACCGCGACGTTGCCACCGCTCTGGCGCACCACCAAGGCACGCGTGGCGGCGTGCTGCACGGTGCGCTCGCCCTCCAGGTACTGCTTGAGATCCACCACCGGCAGCAAGGTGCTGCGCAGGTTGGCCACGCCCAGCAGCCAGGATTCACCACCCGGAACCGTGGTCATGGGTGGCACGGAAATGATTTCCACCACCTCGGAAAAGCTTGCGGCAAGACGGTGCGAACCCAGCCGGAACGCAATGCCGCGCCACAGGCCGGGCGCATCGATCTGATCCGGAATGCCCGCCACATGGCTCAGGCTGCGACGCTCGTAGTCCGCGAGCACCTCGAAGGGGTTGCCCGCCGGATGCATAGGGGTCATCTCTGCTTCCCTCCGCGCAGCGCATTCTCGCCTTGGCGCGCACGGCAGGGCACGGCCCTCGCCCCTTCAACCAGGGATGCAGTGCGCGGGCAGGTTTGCGTTGTCGTGATGTTGGCCATGCTTCCCCCGAGAGCGTTGGCGGTCAGTTCTGTTGCACGTGGCGCCGGATCGCCGAGAGCAACTCGTCCCGGGTGAACGGCTTGGTGAGGTATTCCTCGGAACCGACGATCCGTCCCCGCGCCTTGTCGAACAGGCCATCCTTGGAGGACAGCATGATGACCGGCGTCGATTTGAACAGCTGGTTGTTCTTGATCAATGCACAGGTCTGATAGCCATCCAGCCTGGGCATCATGATGTCCACGAAGATGATCTGCGGCTGGTTGTCGGCAATCTTTGCCAAAGCCTCGAAGCCGTCGGAAGCGGTGAACACCTCGCAGCCTTCTTTTTTCAGCAGCGTCTCCGCCGTGCGGCGTATCGTCTTTGAGTCATCAATGACCATGACGCGCATACCCGCCAAGCTGCCTGCGTTGCCATCCATCCAGTGGTCCCTCTGTGCCGCGGTGGTCAATCACCGCGCGTTGACTTCTTATCGCAACGAAAGCCGACGTGTGTCAAGGCTTTCCATTCCCCGAACCCCGTTCCAACGCAGCGATGTTAGTATAAAACCGACGCCCGCAACATCGCGGGCGTTCGCATCGCAAGGACAGTCCCATGGCGCTGGAAGTGCTCGTGGTGATGGACCCCATCCAGTCCATCAAGGTAGCCAAGGATACGAGTTTCGCCCTCCTGCTGGAGGCGCAGCGGCGTGGACACGTGATCCACATCGCACAATCGGTCGACCTCGGCGTGCGCGAAGGGCGCGCAATGGTTCGTGCCACCCCGCTCGTCGTGCGCGACGATTCGCAGAACTGGTTCACACTCGCTGCGCAGGTCCTGCGCCCGCTGGGCGGTTTCGACCTCGTCTTCATGCGCACCGATCCACCGGTGGATGCCCTCTACCTGCATACCACCCAGATCCTCAGTCTCGGCCAGCAACAAGGCGCGTGCGTGGTGAACGACCCACAGGGCCTGCGCGACTTGAACGAGAAGCTCGCCGCGCTGGCCTTCCCGCAGTGCTGCCCGCCTACCCTGGTCTCCTGTGATCCGGCAGTGCTCAAGGCCTTCGTCGGCGAGCACGGCGACTGCGTGCTCAAGCCGCTGGACGGCATGGGAGGGCGCTCGATCTTCCGCGCCCGTGCCGGCGAGGCCAACCTCAACGTGATCCTCGAAACCCTGACCGACGGCGGCCGGCAGCACGCCATGGCCCAGCGCTACCTGCCGGAAATCACCGATGGCGACAAGCGCATCCTGTTGATCGACGGGGAACCTGTGCCCTATTGCCTGGCGCGCATCCCGCAAGGCGACGAGTTCCGTGGCAACCTCGCCGCCGGTGGGCGCGGCGAAGGCCGGCCGCTGACCGAACGCGACCGCTGGATCGCGGCCCAGGTCGGTCCGGAACTGGCGCGGCGCGGCATGCGCCTGGTGGGTCTGGACGTGATCGGTGACTGGCTGACCGAGATCAACGTCACCAGTCCCACCTGTGTGCGCGAACTGGATGCACAGTTCGGCCTCAATATCGCCGGCGACCTGTTCGACCGGCTCGAAGCCGACGCGTGAACCAGGGCCCAGGGGTCACCAGCGGCGACCGCCTCGCGGCCACCCTGGTCTTCTCGCTCATCGCCCACGGTGTGGTTGCGCTCGGCATCGGGTTTTCCATCGACGATCCGGCACCGGTGCTGCCCACCCTCGATGTGATCCTGGTGCAGACCCACTCCAGCGAAGCACCCGACAAGGCGGATTTCCTCGCCCAAGCCAACCAGTCCGGTGGTGGCGAAACCGACAAGGTCGAACGCCCCAGCGAACTGCAGCCGGCACCGGCGCCCAATCCCTCGCCCGGCATTGCGCCCACTCCATTGGAGGAAGGCTCTCCACGCCCGCAGGTCCGGCGAAGCGAGGCGGTGGTGGCAGCGGTCGCTCCCGACGCGCAAAAAGCCAATACTACCCAGCGCACGCCCACGCCCAGTACCGCGCTTCCCGACAGCCGCGAACTGATCGAGCGCAGCCTGGAAATGGCGCGCCTGTCGGCCTCGGTGGAGCAGCGTGAACAGCAATACGCGCGCCGACCCAAACGCAAGTTCGTTTCCGCCAACACGCGTGAATACGAATACGCATCCTATTTGCGCGCCTGGCAGGCGCGGGTGGAGCGTATCGGCAATCTCAACTATCCCGACGAGGCGCGTCGCCGCAGCCTGGTGGGACAGCTTGTACTGACCGTGGCGGTACGCCGCGACGGCAGCGTGGAAGACATCACGGTGGTGCAACCCAGCGGACTTCCGGTACTAGACGAGGCTGCCATCCGCACCGTGCGCCTGGCCGAACCTTTTGCGCCGCTCCCGAACACCGGCGATGGCACCGACATCCTGCACATCACCCGCACCTGGCACTACCTGCCCGGCAACCAGATGCAAAGCCGCTGAAACTGGGGGCGCGCAGGCGTCCAATCATTACTTCGCCAGCCCGATCCGACCCCGGCGATTCGCCCATGAAAAAACCGCCGGCCCTGGAGCCGGCGGTTTTCTTTCAAGCAAAGGTTGCGGGGCTGGATCAGCCGCCGAACACCAGCTTGCCGTGCATCACGGCCCAATGGCCGGGGAAGGAGCAGAAGAAGGTGTAGTCACCGCCCTTCTCCAGCTTACTCACCGGGAAGGTGATGCTGTCGCTCTCGCCGCCACCGATCAGCTTGGTGTGTGCGATGATGCGGGCATCGTCAGCCGCCAAGTAGTCATGGTCGGCACCGGCCTTCATGCCGTCCTGCGCCGCAGGCTGGTAATCGGCGGTCTTGGTCAGCACCCAGTTGTGGCCCATCACGTTCTTGGCGAGCTTGCCGACATGGTGCAGGGTCAGCTTCACTTCGGTGCAATCGGACTCGACCACGAGTTCCTTGGCGCTGAAGCTCATCTGGTCGGTGGAATCGATATTGAGTTCGCAGGTCTTGGCCTGAAGCTGGCTGGAGAACAGCAGGGCAACGGCAGCGAGCAGAGAGAAACGCAGCATGGAAAGCACTCCTTGTTGAAATACATGGATGCAGCAGACGATGGCCACCGCACACCCACTATTGTGGCGTCAAAATCCGGAACGACAATTGATTCAGGTCATGGAGCCGGTCAGCGATTCAGCTTCGGGGGTCCAGAATCCCTGGCCATCCCACCCGTCCGATCCGCAAAAACCGTCGCCGAATGTACCTGGATTCAGAAACTTACGTGCGATCGTCGCCCCCGGCGCCTGCAAAACAACCACGGATTCAAGCCATCGAGCGGATCGGCCGTTCAGCTTTCAGCCCATCGCCGATGGCGCATAACCGCGCGGCAGAGCTCTCATCGAACCCATTGCAGAGCCAGCAGGCCCGCCACGACCATCACGCCCCCGGCCACCCGCAACGCGTTGTCCGGGCGCTCGAGAAGCTGCACCACGGCCTGTTTCCACAGTCCGGGGGCCGCAAAAAGCAACAGCCCTTCCAGCACCAGCACCAGGCACAGCGCCGCAAGCAGGTCGCTGGACATGGTTATTCGGCGCGACCAGCGTTGCCGAAATAGCGGAAGAACTCGGAGTCGGGATCCAGCACCAGCACGCTATCGCCGCTCGCAAATGCTCCGCGATAGCTTTCAAGGCTCTGATAGAAAGCGTAGAACTCGGCCTCCCTGCCGTAGGCGCGTGCATAGATGTCGGTAGCCTGTGCATCGCCATCACCACGCACGCGCTGCGCATCACGCTCGGCGTTGGCCAGGATCACCTGGCGCTCGCGGTCGGCATTGGCGCGGATCGCTTCGGCTGCTTCCACACCCTGCGAACGCAACTCGTTGGCCACGCGCAAACGCTCGGCACTCATGCGGTTGTAGACCGACTCGGACACTTCCTCGGGCAGATCGATGCGCTTGATGCGCACGTCCACCACTTCAATGCCGAGGTTCTTGGTACCCTCGTTGGCGGTACGCACCAGGATGTCGGTCATGCTGCTGCGCGCATCCGAGACGGTTTCCTGCAAGGTGCGCTGGTTGATCTGGTTGCGCAACGCCTCCTTGATGATCGGATTCAGACGCTGCATCGCCTGCAACTCGTCGCCCGAGGTGGTGGTGTAGTAACGGCCCACCTCACTGATGCGCCACTTGGCAAAGAAGTCGACGTTGACGTCCTTCTTCTCCGAAGTGAGGTAGCGCTCGGGCTGTGAATCCAGCGTCATGATGCGCTGATCGAAGTTTCGCGCATCCTGCACCAGCGGCAATTTCACGTGGATGCCAGGCTGGATGTCGGTGCGCACGATGCGTCCGAGCTGGAACAGCACGCCCACCTGGTCCTCACGCACCACATAAACCGTGCTGGTAACCAGAAGAACCGCCAGAAGGGCGATGACCACGGCAATATTTCTCATCGGTTGGATCCTTCGCGCGGAGTACGGGTGGTGTCACGCACGGTGTTTCGCGACGGCTGGGCAGATGGCGTGATGGCCGACTGGACCGGTGCCAGACGTTCGACGAAGGTGGCATCACTGCCACGCGTCGATGTCGCGCTGCCGGAACCGGAAAGCTTGTCGAGCGGCAGATACATCACATTGTTGCTGTTGCGATCGCCGGTCAGCACCTTGGGATTGTTGGCCAGCACGTCCTGCATCGTTTCAAGATAAAGGCGCTTGCGGGTGATGGCCGGCGCCTTGCGGTACTCGTCAGCCAGCTGGGTGAAGCGATCGGCATCACCGTTGGCGCGAGCCACCACCTGTGCCAGGTAAGCCTCGGACTCGGCCTTGATGCGCGCCGCCGCACCGCGTGCCTCGGGCACCTGCTTGCTGGCGTAACCCAGTGCGTCGTTCTCGAAACGCTGCTTGTCCTCACGCGCGCGGATGGCGTCATCGAAGGCATCCTTCACTTCCTGCGGCGGACGCGCGTTCTGCAGGTTGAACTCGGTGACTGTCAGTCCGGTGCGGTACTGGTTCAGCGCGGCCTGGAGGCGCTCGGAAGCCTGTGCCGCCAGCTCGGCACGCTGGCCGGAGAGGATCACGTCCATCACGCTGTTGCCCATCACCTCGCGCACCGCGCTTTCGGCGGCTTGGCGCAAGGTGTCATCCGGGTCGCGTGTACCGAACAGGAAGAGCTGCGGATCGGACACCTGGTACTGCACGTTGAAGTCCACCAGCACGATGTTCTCGTCGCGGGTGAGCATGCGCACCTGATCGGAAATATTGCGCACCTGGGTGGCATCGACCTTGATGACGTTCTCGATCGGACGCGGCAGTTTGAAATTCGGGCCGGGCGTCATCAGGCGTTCGTACTTGCCAAAGCGCAGCACCACACCGCGCTGGCGCTCGTCGATCAGGGTCCAGGAGTCGAACACGAACCAGATCAGCACGATGCCCAGCAGGATCAGGCCGATCGAAGGCCCACCACTGGCGCCGGAGCCGCCACCGCGCCCGGAACGACCGTCGTCACCGCCGAATACGCGACCCATGCTGGCCTTCAGGCGCTCGAGGAAGGCGTCCACGTCCGACCCCTGGTCGCCGCGCCCGTTGTTCCACGGATCCTTGGGATCCTTGTCGTTGCCACTGCCAGGCGTATTCCAGGCCATGCCTTGCTCCGTCGTTGTTCCGTGAGTCATGCGGCATTGCAGCACGTCTCACGAATGATTCAAAAATGCGGAAGAACCGCCGATTGTAGGTAGCCGCGCTAGGAATTGTCATCCGCGGCCAGCAAACCGCGCAGGGCCGCAGCTTCCGGGTCGCCGCCGCCGAGCAGCTGCTGCGCCGTGGCCAGCGGCATGTCCAACTGGATATGCCAGCCATCATCAGCAGCCCGTTCACCCCGCACTGCACCAAGTGCGAACAGGCGTGCCCGCAACCGCCCGGCTGCCGGCATCAGGTGCACCTGCCCGGAGACGCGCTCGCGCGACAGGCGTGACGCCAGCGCCCCACGCAGGAGGTCCAGCCCTTCACCATCGCGAGCCGAAACCCAGACCCGCGCCGGCACACCGCCTTCCCCAAGGTCGACGCGTGGCACGACATCGTCGAGCCGGTCGATCTTGTTGAACACCACCAGCTGCTCGATCTCGCCCGCCCCGATGTCCTTGAGCACCTCGTCGACCTGGCCGATACGCTCCTCGCGTACTGGATCGGAAGCATCCACCACGTGCAGCAGCAGGTCGGCGTCGCGCGCCTCGGACAGCGTGGAGCGGAACGCCGCCACCAGATCGTGCGGCAGATCACGCACGAAACCCACGGTATCGGCGATCACCACCTCGCCGCAGGACAGTCCGTGCAGGCGTCGCACGGTGGGGTCGAGCGTGGCGAAAAGCTGGTCGGCCTCGTAGGCATCGGCGCCCGTGAGCGCATTGAACAATGTGGACTTGCCCGCGTTGGTATAACCCACCAGTGCCACCCGCGCCACGCCCTGGCGCAGGCGCGCACGACGCATCTGACCACGTTGCACTTCCACCTTGGCAAGCCGCGCCTGCAAGGCATCCACACGCCGCGCCAACAGGCGACGGTCGGTTTCGAGCTGGGTTTCACCCGGCCCACGCAAGCCGATCGAGCCACCGCGCTGGCGTTCGAGATGGGTCCAGCCACGCACCAGGCGCGTGGCCATGTGCCGCAACTGGGCCAATTCCACCTGCAGCTTGCCCTCGTGCGAACGGGCACGCTGGGCGAAGATGTCCAGGATCAATCCGGTGCGATCAACAACGCGCCTTTGCAGCGTGCGCTCCAGGTTGCGTTCCTGTACCGGCGAAAGCGCATGGTTCACCAGCACCAGGTCGACATCGGCACCATCACACAACGCCAGCGCCTCTTCCACCTTGCCGCTGCCGATCAGCGTGGCCGGGTTGGCGCGATCGATACGCGCCGACAAGGTGCCCATCACCGCCGCACCCGCCGAGCGTGCCAGCTCGGCAAACTCCTCCAGCATGGCAGGGTCCTGCTGCCCGGAGAGAAACGGCTGGATCAATAGGGCGCGCTCACCCTTTCGAGATCGTTCGAACATCAGAGCCTTTGCAATTCAGGAAAGAAGCCTCCTTCCACCGACCGTCACGGTCTGCATGGGAAGGTATGCCATCCACCCAGATGTGGCCGATCGCCGTTCGATCAAGAGCCGCAGGGCGGGGTTGGCTCCACTGCCCTGCCACCCAAGGAGCGGACTCACTCCTCGCCGGCATCCACATCCTCGGAACCCGATGGGGTGAGGCGCACGTTGCGGGCCGGTACCACGGTCGAAATCGCGTGCTTGTAGACCATCTGGCTCACCGTATTGCGCAGCAGCACGACAAACTGGTCGAACGATTCGACCGTGCCTTGGAGCTTGATGCCGTTGACCAGATAAATCGAAACCGGGACGCGCTCGCGGCGCAACGCATTGAGAAAGGGATCCTGCAGCGACTGGTTCTTGGACATGACGGCCTACTCCATTTGTTTTCTGATGTTTTGTTATGCAGGCGCCGACGCGCCCGATGCGGCCCGTCGCTTCTGGCCCAACACGGGCAGGCAACCGGCCGACGCTGTCATGGTACACCGTGCCCGCACCGGCCGCCGCGCTCCGCCCGACAATCCATGCACGTCGCAACCCGGTCAAATATTGACCAGACCCGACCAAACCACTGAGCCACAAGCCCAACCGGGACTTGTCCACATGCTTGCCCAGAAGTTCATGCACAGGGTCTGTGGAAATCCCTTCATTTCGGCACACGTACAGCCCTGCATGGCCTGGTCACTCAATGACCAAAACAGTCCAAGCCATTGACGACAAAGGCCGGGCCAGGGGTTTTCCACAGGAATACCGCGAAGCTGCCCACATCTGTTGGGGACAAGCCCATCCAGGCCGCATGCACGCTCGACGGCAACAATGGCCTGCCCGTTACGCCTGCGCCTCAGCGTCCTGCTCCAGATGTTTGAGCACCTCCTGCGCCAGCTTTTCCGGCGGCTGGCCGTGGTTGCGCAGGTGCAGCTCGGGCGCGGCGGGCGGCTCGTAGGGCGAGTCGATACCGGTGAAGTTGCGCAGCTCGCCGGCGCGGGCCTTGGCGTAGAGGCCTTTGGGATCGCGCGCTTCGCAGACCTCCAGCGGGGTGTCGACGAAGATCTCGACGAAGCTGTCCTCGCCCAGCAGCTCGCGCGCCATGCGTCGTTCGCTGCGGAAGGGCGAGATGAAGGACACCAGGACGATCAGGCCGGCGTCGTTCATCAGCCTGGCCACCTCGGCCACGCGGCGAATGTTCTCCACGCGGTCTTCCTGGGTGAAGCCCAGGTCGCGGTTGAGGCCATGGCGCACGTTGTCGCCGTCGAGCAGGATCGTGTGCCGGCCGCTGGCGTGCAGCTGCTGTTCGACCAGGTTGGCGATGGTCGATTTGCCCGAGCCCGACAGGCCGGTGAACCACAGGCAGCGCGGTTGCTGCTGCAGGCTGGCGGCGCGCGCGGCGCGGTCGATGGCCAGATCCTGCCAGTGGATGTTGGCGGCGCGGCGCAGGGCGAAGTCGAGGGTTCCGCAGGCCACGGTCTGGCCGCTCTGGCGGTCGATCAGGAGGAAGCCGCCCAGCTCGCGGCTGTCGGCGTAGGCTTCCCAGGCGATGGAGCGGTCGAGGCTCAGGTGGATGCGCGCGACCTCGTTCATCGCAAGGCGGGTGGCGGGCAGCGGCTCCTGGGTATCCACGTCGACCTTGTGGCGGATCGCGGTAACACGCGCCACCGCACTGCTGCTGGCCAGACGCAGGCCGTAAAGGCGGCCGGGGAGCAGCGGCGCTTCGGCCAGCCACAGCAGGTGCGCGGAAAACTGGTCGGCGACGTCGGTCGGATGCTCGGCGGCGGCCAGCAGGTCGCCGCGCGTCACGTCGATATGGTCCGCGAGGGTGACGGTCACGGCCTGACCCTGCCGCGCTTCCTCGGCGGGCTCGCCGGCCACGTACAGCGACTGGATGCTGGAACGCTGGCCCGAGGGCAGCACGGTGACGGCGTCGCCGGGGCGCAGCCGTCCGGCGGCGAGCGTGCCGTCGTAGCCGCGGAAATCCTGACCATTGCGGTGCACGCGCTGCACCGGCAGGCGCATCGGGCGGGCGAGGTCGATCTGTTCCACCGGCACGGTTTCCAGCCAGTCGAGCACGGTGGGGCCGGCGTACCAGGGCGTGTTGTCGCTCTTGCGCACGACGTTGTCGCCGACGGTCGCCGAGACCGGCACCGCGCTTACCTCCGCAATGCCGACCGCGGCCGCGAGCGCGCGGTACTCGGCCTCGATTTCCGCGAAGCGTGCGGCGTCGTAGTCCACCCGGTCCATCTTGTTGACCACCAGCAGCACCCGGCGGATGCCGAACAGGGCGCAGATCCAGCTGTGGCGGCGGGTCTGGGTAAGCACGCCCTTGCGCGCGTCGACCAGCACCAGGGCAACGTCGGCGGTGGACGCACCGGTGGCCATGTTGCGGGTGTACTCGGCGTGGCCCGGGCAGTCGGCGATGATGAAGTCGCGCCGGGCGGTGGCGACATAGCGGTAGGCCACGTCGATGGTGATGCCCTGCTCGCGCTCGATGGCCAGGCCGTCGAGCAGGCAGGAGAAATCCGGCGGATCGCCCAGGCGCGCGCGGTCGTCGTCGTGCAGGAGGCCGGCGTCGTAGAGCATGCGCCCGAGGAGCGTGCTCTTGCCGTCGTCGACGCTGCCGCAGGTCAGGAGGCGCAGCAGCTCGCGGGGTGCGGTCGTATCCATCAGAAATAGCCCTCGCGCTTCTTGTCTTCCATACTTGCGTTGGGGGCGAAGTCAATCACCCGACCCTGCCGTTCGGAGGCGTGCGAGGCCTGCATTTCGGCGATGATCCCGGGCACGTTCGCGGCCTGCGAGCGGATCGCGCCGGTCAGCGGCCAGCAGCCCAGGGTGCGAAAGCGCACGCGCTCCTCGCGCACGGTTTCACCGGGCTTCAGCACCAGGCGCTCGTCGTCGCGCATCAGGAGGGTGCCGTCGCGCTCGACCACGGGGCGTAGCGCGGCGAAATACAGCGGCACCACCTCGATGCCCTCTCGCTCGATGTAGCGCCACACGTCCAACTCCGTCCAGTTGGAAATCGGGAATACCCGCACCGACTCGCCCGGCTGCATCCGCGCGTTGTAGAGGTTCCACAGCTCCGGGCGCTGGCGGCGCGGCTCCCAGCGGTGGGCGGAATCACGGAAGGAGAACACGCGTTCCTTGGCACGCGATCGCTCCTCGTCGCGGCGCGCGCCGCCGATGGCGGCATCGAAACCGTAGTGATCCAGCGCCTGCTTGAGCGCCTCGGTCTTCATGATCCGGGTGTGCTCGGCGGCACCGTGGGTGAAGGGGCCCACACCCTCGCGCACGCCGTCCGGGTTGATATGCACGATCAGGTCCACGCCCGCCTCGCGCACCGCGCGGTCGCGAAATTCGATCATCTCGCGGAACTTCCAGGTGGTGTCCACGTGCATCAGCGGGATCGGCGGCCTGCCCGGCGCGAAGGCCTTGAGCAGCAGGTGCAGCAGCACCGAGGAATCCTTGCCGATGGAGTACAGCAGCACGGGATTGCGGCAGGTGGCGGCCACCTCGCGCAGGATGTGGATGCTTTCGGCTTCGAGGCGGTCGAGGGTGGTGAGGGCGGTCATCTGGGGTCAACGGGAATTCGGGTTCGGGGCAGCAGGTGGAGAGGGTGAATGCGCGCACGACGGCTCATACGGGGGGATGGCGCCATCTCACGCCGCTTCCGCCAGAGGCTCGGGCGCAGAAATGCATTCGCCGAACCAGGCCAGCTCACGCGCGAGGCCGGCTGTCTCACCCACGAACACCAGCGAAGGCGCGCGCACCTGGTGCTCACGCGCCAACGCGGTGAGTTGGTCGAGGCGACCGGTGAGCACGCGCTGCCGTGCATCGGTACCGTTTTCCACCAGGGCGAACGGGGTATCGGGCGCGCGGCCGTAGCGGATCAGCTCGCGCGGCAGGCTCTCCAGCTGCGACACGCCCATGTAGACGGCCAGGGTCTGGCGCTCCAGCGCCAGCGCGCGCCAGTCGCGTGCGCTCAGGCCGCGGTTGCGGTGGGTGGTGGTGATGAGGAACGAGGCGGCGTGGTCGCGGTGGGTCAGCGGCAGGCCGGCGTAGGCGGCGCAGGCGACCGCAGCGGTGATGCCGGGAATCACTTCGTAGGCGATCCCGTTCGCGCGCAGGTGCTCCAGCTCCTCGCCGCCGCGCCCGAACACGAAGGGATCGCCGCCCTTGAGCCGGACCACGCGTCGCCCGGCGCGGGCGTGTTCGACCATCAGGTCATGGATGCGGCCCTGAGTGGCCTCGTGGTCCTGGCCCACGGCCTTGCCCACGTCGATGAAGAGCGCGTCGCGGCGCGCGCGCTCCAGCACGCCGGAGCCCACCAACCGGTCGTGGACGATCACGTCGGCACGCTGCAGCGCGCGCAAGGCGTGGATCGTCAAGAGATCCGGATCGCCGGGGCCCGCGCCGACCAGAGCCACGCTGCCGGGCAGGAATTTTTCGGGCGAGGTCAAGCACCCGGCAAGCAGCGCCGCGGCGCGCTCCGGGCGCGACTGGCGCAGGGCCAGGCCGACCGGGCCATCAACCAGATCGTCATAGAAGCGGCTGCGCTCGGCCAGATCGGGGAACGCGGCAGCAATCGCCTTGCGATGCTGGCCTGCCAGCGTGGCCAATTCGCCCAACGACGCATCGAGGCTTATTTCCAGCTCGGCGCGCAGGCGACGAGCGAGCACGGGCGCCGTTCCGCCGGAGGAAATCGCCACGGTCAGCGCGCCGCGGCGCAGGCGCGCCGGCACGTGGAAGAGCGATCGCTCGGCATCGTCCACCACGTTGACGAAGATCCGCCGCGCCTCGGCCTCGCGCGCGACCTCGGCGTTAACCGCGTCATCGTCGGTGGCGGCAATGGCCAGCCAGACGCCGTCGAGCCAGTTTGGATCGAAGGGGCCGGTCAGGTGGGTGATCGCGCCTTCACGCGCGAGCGCCGCAAGGCTCTCTTCCAGCTCGGGTGCACCCACGCGCACCGCGGCACCCGCCTCGCGCAGGCCCTCGACCTTGCGCGCGGCCACAACGCCGCCGCCGACCACGAGCACGGGGCGGTTTTTCAGGTTGGCAAACAGGGGGTAGAGGGACATGGCGGGTTCCGTGTGTGTGGTGCGAGGGTTGGGAGAGTTGTGGGAGCGGAGGGGTGGTCAGAGCGGAAGAGCGCCCCCTCACCCCAGCCCTCTCCCCCATCCACCCGTGGATGGGGGAGAGGGAGCAAAACCTTTGTCGGCTCGGGTGCCGCCGGGCCGTGACTCTCCCTCTCCCCCGTCAGTGACGGGGGAGAGGGTTGGGGTGAGGGGGGCTCTTGTTCTTCCGAACGCTGCAAAACGCCGACAAGCAATGCTCAAAAACGAAGCCCCAAAGCGGCCCCCCCCCCTACACCTCCAAATGCAGCCCGCACTCGCGCTTGAGGCCGAAGAAGCGGGTGTCCTCCGCGCGCATGCCCGGCTCCAGTCGTCGCGTGGTGTGGGTGTCGCCGATGGAGACGTAGCCCTGTTCCCACAGCGGGTGCCAGGGCAGGTCGTGCTCGCGCAGGTAGCGGCCGACGTCGCGGTCGCTCCAGTCGGCGATGGGGTGGATCTTCCAGCGGCCCTGCCTGCGCTGGGCGAACGGCGTGTCGCCGCGGCTCTGCGACTGGCCGCGCCGCAGGCCGGCGAACCAGAGGCCGGCATCGAGCGCGTCCAGCGCACGGCGCATCGGCTCCACCTTCACCAGGCGGTTGTACTGCTCCAGCCCCGGTACGCCCTGCTCCCACAGCCTGCCGCGACGCGCCTCCAGCCAGCCCGGGCTGAGGTCGGGATGGGCGATATGGAGGTTGAGATCGAGACGCTCGGTCAGCTCGTCGATGAAGCGGTAGGTCTCGGGAAAGAGGTAGCCGGTATCGACCACGATCACCGGGATGTCCGGCTGCACGCGGGTCATCAGGTGCAGCATCACCGCCGCCTGGGCGCCGAAGCTGGACGAGAGCACGGCGCGGCCGGGCAGATGGCCCAGCGCCCAGCGCACGCGCTCCTCGGCGCGCAGGCCCGCCAACTCGCGGTCGATGTCGGGTTCGGTGGTGACCAGGGAAAGCGCGGCGCTCATTGCGGGTACTCCAGGGCGGGACGGCGGGCGGGCGCGACAACCTCGCCCACGCGGACGGTGAAGTCCCCGAAGCGCTCGCCGGGCTCGCGCTCGGCGGCGAAGCGGGCGAATACGGCGTCGAGGGCGGCAAGGATTTCGGCTTCGTTGGCGTTCTCGCGGTACGGCGCGTTGAGGCGCTCGCCGCGGTGGTCGGCGCCGATGCGCAGGTCGTAGCGACCGACGGTGCGGCCCACCAGGCCGATCTCGCCGATATAGGGACGCGAGCAGCCGTTGGGGCAGCCGGAAATGCGGAAGTGGATCGGCTCCTCGGAGAGCCCGTGGCGCGCCAGCAGCGCTTCCAGCCGGTCGAGGATGGTCGGCAGGTAGCGCTCGGCCTCGGCCATGGCCAGGCCGCAGGTCGGCAGGGCGACGCAGGAGATCGCGTTGCGGCGGATCGGGCTGGCGCTGAGGCGGTCGTCCAGGCCGTATTCCTTCACCAGCGCGTCGATGCGCTCGCGATCCTCGGGCTTCACGCCGGCGATGATCGCGTTCTGGTTGCAGGTGAGGCGGACCGTGCCGGTGTGCACGCGGACGATCTCGCGCAGGCCGGTCTGGCTGCGGCGCTGGCCGACGTCGAGCACGCGGCCCGAGGGGATGCGCAGGGTCAGGTGCCAGAGGCCGTTCTCGCCCTCCAGCCAGCCGAAGCGGTCGCCGTTGTGCTCGAAGCGGTAAGGGCGCGGCGGCTCGATGGGGAATTCCAGGCGCGATTGCAGTTCATCGCGATACCAGGCGAGGCCGCGGTCGTCGATGGTGTACTTCAGGCGCGCGTGCTTGCGCTCGCTGCGGTCGCCGAAGTCGCGCTGCACCGCCACCGCGTGCCAGCAGGCTTCGAGCAGGTGCTCCTTGGGCACATAGCCGATCAGGTCGCCCAGCTTTGGATAGGTGCTGGCATCGCCCGCGGTGGCGCCCAGCCCGCCACCGGGCGCGAGGTTGAAGCCGGTGAGTTCGCCTTTCTCGTCAAGGATCGCGATCAGGCCGAAATCCTGCGCGAACACGTCGATGTCGTTGTACGGAGGAACGGCGATGCCGAACTTGAACTTGCGCGGCAGGTAGGTCGCACCCAGCAATGGCTCGGAATCCGCCGCGCCGTCGCTGGTGCGCTCGCGCCGTTCCACCCACAGCTCGTCGTAGGCCGCGGTGCGCGGCTCCAGGTGGTGCATCAGGCGGATCGACCAGTCATACACCTCGGCGTGGGCGGCCGATACCTGCGGGTTGACCGAGCACACCACGTTGCGCACCACGTCGCCGCAGGCGGCCAGCGTCGACAGCCCGGCATCGTGGATGCCGCCGATCAGATCGCGCAGGTTCTCCTTGAGCACGCCGTGATACTGGAAGGTCTGGCGGGTGGTGATGCGCAGGCCACCGACAGCGTGGCGGTTCGCCAGCTCGTCCAGCGCCTGCCACTGCGCCGTGGTCATCACTCCGCCGGGCAGGCGCACGCGCACCATGAAGCTGTAGTCCGGCTCCAGCTTCTGGCGGCGACGCTCCTCGCGCCGGTCGCGGTGGTCCTGCTGGTAGCTGCCGTGGAACTTCAGCAGCTTGGTGTCGGCGTCGCTGATCGCGCCTGTGCTGCGCTCGGCCAGGCCCAGGTCGATGGTGCCGCGCAGGAACCGGCTGTCGGCCTTGATGCGCTCCAGCGCAGAGAGGGGTTTGCTGCTCATGTCGGGCGGGTACTCGGGAGGAATGGGATCAGTAGACGTCGCGGGCGTAGCGGCCCTCGGCCATCAGGTCGTCGAGCCACTGGGCGGCGGCCTCCGGCGACCTGCCGCCGTGCGCCACCGCGATGTCGATGAGGGCGCGGTGCACGTCCGGCGCCATGCGCTCGGCGTCGCCGCACACGTACAGGTGCGCGCCGCCCTCCAGCCACTGCCAGACCTCGGCGCCCTGCTCGCGCAGGCGGTCCTGCACGTAGATCTTGTGCGCCTGGTCGCGCGAGAAGGCGACGTCGAGCCGATCCAGATGCCCGTCCTTGCGGGCCTGCAGCCACTCCAGCTGATAGAGGAAGTCGGTGCGCCGGTGCGGGTTGCCGAAGAACAGCCAGCTGCGCCCGCCGGCGCCGCGCTGGGCGCGCTCCTGGACGAAGGCGCGGAAGGGGGCGACGCCGGTGCCCGGGCCGATCATGATCACGTCGCGCGACGCATCGGCGGGCAGGCGGAAGCGGTCGTTGGGCTCGATGAACACCGGCGCGCGCTCGCCCTCCTCCAGGTCGAACAGATAGCGCGTGGCGGCGCCGTAGCGGTCCTCGTCGCCGCTGCGGTAGTGCACCAGCGAGACGGTCAGGTGGACCTCTTCGCCCACCTGCTCCTGACTTGAAGCGATGGAATAGCTGCGCGGCGCCAGCGGGCGCAGCGCGGCGACCAGGGCCTCGGCGTCCCAAGTCGCCGGGTACTGGCGCAGGAAGTCGATGAGCTGCACCCGGCCCAGCAGCCGGGCCAGATCCTCGCGGCCCTCGGGCAGCAGCAGCGCATCCAGTTCCGCGCTGCCGGCGCGCGCCGCGTGGGCGACGATGAAGGGCCGGGTGAGCAGGGTCAGCTCGCGGCGGTGGCGCAGCCACTCGCGCAGCGGCCGGGTTTCGTTCTGGAACGAGACCTCGGCATCACCGTCCAGGCCCAGCATCTCCAGCACCGCATCCACCAGCGCCGCGGCCTGGGTCGGCCACACGCCCAGCGCGTCGCCGGGCTGGTAGCGGATGCCGCTGCCTTCCAGCGACAGCTCGATATGGCGCACGTCCTTGCCGCTGTCGCTGGCGACGATGCGCTGGTTCGAAAACACTTCCGCCTCGAACGGGCGCTGCCGCGTCCAGGCGCTGCGGCCCGGGTGCAGGGGCACCACCTCACCGCCGGCCGGGCGCGTCGCCTCGCCATTTGCCTCATTCAGCGCGCGCACCATCGCCAGCGCGGTATCCAGCCACGGCACGGCGACCGTTTCGATGTCCACATCGGCTTCGCCGTGCTCGAACAGGCGGGTGCCGCCCAACTCGGCCAGGCGTGCGTCGATGCTGCGCCCAACGCCACAGAAGTCCGGGTAGCTGGTGTCGCCCAGCGCGAGCACCGCGAAGGACAGCTCCGGCAGGCGCGGCGCGCGGCGGCCGGTGAGGAACTCGAAGAAGCCGCGCGAGTCGTCGGGCGGCTCGGCCAGGTCGTCGCTGCTGTGGGTGCTGATCACCACGTAGAGCAAACGCTCGTTCTTGAGCTCGTGCTGCGGGTAGGCGTCGGCGCGCACCAGGCGCACGTCGAGCCCCTCCGCGGTGGCGCGCCCGGCCAGCTCCTCGGCCACGCGCTTGGCGTTGCCGGTCTGGCTGCCGTACAGCACCGTCAGGCGCAGCCGCTGCGCCGCGGCCGCGACGGGCGCCGCCGGAATCGCCACGCCCACCGACACGCTGCGCGCCGCCGCCCCGGCCATGTAGCCGGACAGCCAGTGCAGCGCATGAGCGTCCAGCCCTTCGATCAGCTGGGCGGCGAGCAGGGATTTTTCCGCGGGCAGCGGGGTGACGGGAAGTTGGGTAACGGCCAGTGCAGGCATCGCCTCGGCTCCGCTTGGGGGTCCAATGGGAGGGCGATCGTAGGCAGGCGCATGGCCGGCCCGGAAAGGAGCGAAGCGCATGGCGTGATAACCGTCGGACGTGATGCCGATGGCGCATTTGCATCGCGCCTCGAACACACCCGCGCCGGTTCCGCGATTGCGGCGTCATAATGAAGAAAAGGAATGACGGCCCCCGTCCGTCACACCGCGATGCCTGATCCAGACACCACCACAAGCTTGTCGGCAGCACCCGGCCCGCTCATGCCCGGGATCGCGTTGAGCCTGGTCATCGCATTGCTGGCCTACGGGCTGGGCCACCGGTTTCCGCTGGTGGGCGGTGCGGTGTTCGGCATCGTGCTGGGGATCGTGGTGAGGCTGGTGTTCTCGCCGGGGGCACGCTTCGAGGCCGGAATCGCATTCGGAAGCGGTCAGATACTGCGCTGGTCGGTCATCACGCTGGGCTTTGGCCTGAGCCTGGGTCAGGTGGCGAAAGTGGGGCTGGAGTCACTTTCGGTCACCCTGGTCACGCTGGGCACGGCTTTCGTCGCGGCCTGGCTGCTGGGGCGTTGGTTGCGGGTACGCGATCACCTGATCCTGCTGGTCGGCGTGGGCACCGCGATCTGCGGCGGCTCGGCCATCGCCGCGGTCACGCCGATCATCCGTGCCTCGGCGCACGACACCGCGTTCGCGATTTCCACGGTGTTCCTGTTCAACGTGGTCGCGGTACTGGTGTTTCCCGCGCTCGGTCATGCGATGGGATTGTCCGACCTGGGTTTCGGCCTGTGGGCCGGTACGGCGATCAACGACACCTCCTCGGTGGTGGCGGCAGGCTACGTCTACAGCCCGGCCGCCGGCGACTACGCCACCATCGTCAAGCTCACCCGCGCCACCCTGATCGTGCCCATTTGCCTGGTGTTGGCCGGCGTGATGGCCTGGCGCCAGCGGCGCCGGCAAGCCGCTGGCGCGGACGAAGCCACCGGCGGGTTCCGCTTTGCACAGGTGTTCCCGTGGTTCATCCTCGGGTTCCTGTTGGCCTCCTGCGCGCGCAGCTTTGGCCTGGTTCCCGCCGTCGCCTTGCCCTGGCTGCAGCTGCTGGCGCAATTTCTCATCATCCTCGCGCTTACCGCCGTGGGCCTGGGCGCCGACCTTCGCCAGATGCTCGCCACCGGCCCGCGCCCGATCCTGCTGGGGCTGGGCGTATGGGTCGCGGTGGCGCTGGGCAGCCTGGCGGTGCAGCAGGTGATTGGCCGCTTGTAGGAACCGGAGTAAGGTGCCGACGAGTTCCCCCTGCGGAGCGATCCCATGCGCCTCATGCAAGCAGCCACACTGGCAATCTGCGCCGGCGCGCTCTGCGCCTGTACCCGCGTCGGACAGCTGCGCAATCTCGAGGATACCGCCTGCAGTGCGGCGCTTTCCGAGGGCGTGGCCAATATTCTCCTGGATCAGGGTGAGGATGCCGAGGACGCGCTCCGGCTCGCCCGACAAGGCACGGCGTGGCTGGCCTATTCGAACCCGGGCCCGCGTCCGTTTTCCATCGCGGCACCGTCCGGCACGGATTACCACTTCATCGTGCAACCGACGAAATCAGCCTGCCAGCTTCGCCTCTACGGACGCGTGCGCGGTTTCACCCGGGTCACCAACAACCTCACCTGGATCGAATCACGCGCGCTGCCCGATTGCGACTGCGAGCTGCGCGCCACGCACTGAACCTCCGACTCACCCTGGCATTTGCCCGCACAAACCGCATCGCGCTTGCTCCAGATCAAAGCCTGACCGGCACCCGCCAGCTAGCCTCCCCGTGTCGCGAGTAAGCCGGATCACAACCTCGCCCGCGCGAAACGGCGACGGGCATTTCCCATGGCATCGGCACCCCATGAAGCAGAAGCGCAAACCCCAATACCTGCGGATCGCCGACGAGCTGCAGTCGGCCATCGAGCAGGGTTACCTCCCGGTGGGCAGCCTGTTGCCGACCGAACTTGAACTGTGCGACCGCTACGCCATCAGCCGCCACACCGCGCGCGCCGCGTTGGCACGGTTGAGTGCGGCCGGGCTGGTCAGCCGGCGTCCGCGCCATGGCACCCGGGTGATCGCAAGGCGCCCGGCGATGCATTACGCCTGTGAATTCGACACCGTCGAGCAACTCCTGCAATACGGCAACGCCACCCGCATGCAGATCCTGACGGCCAAGCGCCGCCGCGCCCGTGGCGGCATGGCGCAGCAGCTTGCCATCCCGCCCGGCAGCGAATTCCTGCACCTGACAGCCAAGCGGTTGGAAGACCTCCAGCGCGAGTCGGTGGCGTTCACCGAAATGCGCATCCCGATCCACGACGACACCCCCGTGCACGCCCTGCTCGACCCGGCCTGCGTGGTGGGAACACTCAACCGCATGATGGAACTTGGCCGCCTTTCGGTGGTGGAACAGGAGTTCGATGTCACCGTGCTGGGTGCCGAAGAAGCCGAACAGCTCGGCGTCGGCGCAGGCGAACCGGCGATGCGCGCACAACGCCGCTACCTCGATTCCCACGGGCGATTGCAGATGCTCGCCACCAGCCTGCATCCGCGTGACCGCTTCACCTACCGCGCCGTGCTCTCGCGCGACGCGCGCTGATCAAGACGATCCTTCAACGCTCGCGAGCAAGCTGCCGATTCAACGTGCCAGCCAAGTCGCCGCCATCGCCAGCGCGGCGGGCAGCGCCTGCACGAAAAGGATCTTGCGGCTCGCGGTAAGCGCACCGAACACGCCGGCCACGAACACGCAGCCGAGAAAGAACAAACGGATCGGCAACCCTTCCGCCCCCAGCCACAAACCCCAGATCAGACCCGCGGCGAGAAACCCGTTGTAGAGGCCCTGGTTGGCGGCAAGGGTGCGGGTCTGCTGCGCGAACTCCGGCGTCAGGCCGAAGGTCCGCCGGCCTTTCGGCGTGGTCCACAGGAACATCTCCAGCACCAGGAACCAAAGGTGCAAGAGGGCGACAAGTGCGGTGAGGATCTGCGCGGCGACGTGCATGGGATTGGCCGGTTGTCAGGAAGGTTTGCGGGTGCAGCATGCCGCAAGGCTACGAGCCAAGGTGATCCAAAGAGTCTGCGTCATTCCTGGCCAAACCGTGCAACCTGCGCCGTGACCACACCCGGGCGGTACTGCGCCGGCCAATCGTGTGCGATGGCGACCTGTGCGTCGCGGCGGGCGGTTTCCAGCAGATCCAGATCCAGTTCGGCAA
>CAZTXX010000004.1:0-34913 GCA_964617405.1 uncultured Aquimonas sp.
GGTAGACGTGCTCGATGCCGAGTTCGGCGGCGCGGCGCGCCACCAGTTCGCTGCGTCGTGCGGTGATCAGGGCGACCGTGATGTCCGACTCGATCAGCAGCTTGAGTCCCTGGCCGTCCAACGCATGGAATGCCTTGATTTCACTGCCGTCGGAGGCAAAACGCAGGCGGCCGTCGGTGAGCGTGCCGTCCACGTCCAGCGCCAGCAGGCGCACCTGCGAGGCGCGCGCGCGGATGTCGGCGGGCGGGGCGGTAGGGGTCGGTGTGCTCATACCACCCGGGCCCGCAGCAGATCATGGATATTGAGCGCGCCCACCACGTGCTGGTGCTCGTCGGCGACTACTACGGCGGAAATCTTGTGGTCTTCCATCATGCGGGCCGCCTCCACCGCGAGGCGATCCGGCGGCAGCGATTTGGGGTCGCGGCCCATCACCGCCTGGATCGGAGTCGAACGCAGGTCGGCATTGGGATCGTTCATCGCGCGGCGCAGGTCGCCGTCGGTGAATACACCCACCAGGTGGTTGTCGGCGTCCACCACGGCGGTCATGCCGAGGCGCTTCTGGCTCATTTCCACCACCGCCTGGCTGATCGTGGCGTCGTTGCGCACGCGGGGGATTTCCTCACCGGTGTGCATGATGTCGGAAATGCGCAGCAGCAGGCGGCGCCCGAGACTGCCTGCCGGGTGCGAGCGGGCGAAGTCGGCGCTGGTGAAACCGCGTGCATCCAGCAGCGCCACCGCCAGCGCATCACCCATCGCCAGTGATGCCGTGGTGCTGGTGGTGGGCGCCAGGCCCAGGGGGCACGCTTCTTCTTCCACCGCGACGTCCAGATGGATGTCCGACAGTCGCGCGAGCGTCGAATGGGCGCGACCGGTCATCGCGATCAGGATGTTGCCCTGGCGTCGCAGTGCCGGGACGATGGTGAGCACCTCGTCGCTCTCGCCCGAATAGGACAGGGCCAGCACCACGTCGTGCTCGGTGATCATGCCAAGGTCGCCGTGGCTGGCTTCGCCAGGATGCACGTGGAATGCCGGCGTGCCGGTGGAGGCGAGCGTGGCGGCGATCTTGCGCGCGATGTGGCCGGACTTGCCCATGCCGGTGGTGACCACGCGCCCCGGGGAGAGCAGCATGGCCCGGCAGGCCGCCACGAACGAGGCGTCGATGCGTGCACCCAAGGTCAGGAGCGCCTGGGCCTCGTTCTGGAATACCGAGCGCGCGGCCGTCACCAGCTTGGCCGGGTTCAGTTCGGGCAGGGCGGGAGGCGGGGCCAGCGGGTGCAGGTTGGCATTCATGGGCGGCGGGTCACATGTTGCGGTAGGGCTTCGCGCGCCGGGTTCGGGCGCCGCGGCCGTTATGATTTATGATGGACGGTCATTCTACTCCAGGGCCGATGGGCGACGTGGGCTCGCGCGCCGGTCCAGGGAGTGATCCCGTTCATGATCAGGTAGTCAGGATTACCGATGAATCCAGAGCTCATTCGCCAGATGATCGAAGCAGGCTTGCCTGGTGCCCGGGCCGAGGTCGATGGTGCCGATGGCGTGCACTTCGAGGCCACGGTGATCTGCGAGGCTTTCGCCGGCAAGCTGCCGCTGGCGCGCCATCGCATGGTGTACGCCACCCTGGGCGAGCGCATGGGTGGAGAAATCCATGCGTTGTCGCTGAAAACCCTGACCCCGGCGGAAGCCGGCGCCTGACATCCCGTTGGCCGTTGCGGCCGGATATTCCAGAACACATGGCAAGAATACAGATTTCCGGCGGCATCCCGCTCGAAGGCGAGGTGCAGATTTCCGGTGCGAAAAACGCCGTCCTGCCGATCCTGACCGCCGGCCTGCTGGCCGACGGGCCAGTGGAGATAGGCAACGTACCCCACCTGCACGACGTCACCACCACCATGGAACTGCTCGGGCAGATGGGGGTGGATCTCGAACTCGATGACCGCATGCGCATCCACATGGATTCGCGCTCCACGCAGCATTTCGTGGCGCCCTACGCGCTGGTCAAGCAGATGCGCGCCTCCATCCTCGTGCTCGGCCCGATGCTGGCGCGCTTCGGTCAGGCGGAAGTGTCGTTGCCCGGTGGTTGCGCAATCGGCTCGCGACCGGTGGACCTGCACATCAAGGGCCTGCAGGCGATGGGCGCGCGGGTCAGCGTGGAGAACGGCTATATCCGTGCCCGTGCCGAACGTCTGCGTGGGGCCCACATCGTGATGGATACGGTGACCGTCACCGGCACCGAGAACCTGCTGATGGCCGCCACCCTGGCGCAGGGCACCACGGTGATCGAGAACGCCGCGCAGGAGCCCGAAGTGGAAGACCTGGCGCATTGCCTGGTGGCCATGGGCGCGAGGATCGATGGCATCGGCACCTCGCGTCTGGTGATCGAAGGGGTGGAGCGCCTGGACGGTTGCACCTACGAGGTGCTGCCCGACCGTATCGAGACCGGCACCTTCCTGGTGGCCGCCGCGATGACCGGTGGGCGCGTGATCGCGCGCCGCACCCGAGCCGACCTGCTCGATGCGGTGCTGCTCAAGCTGGAAGAAGCCGGTGCGCATGTGTCCACCGGTGCGGATTGGATCGAACTCGACATGGGCGGCAGGCGCCCGCGTGCGGTGGACGTGAGCACTGCGCCATACCCGGCGTTTCCGACCGACATGCAGGCACAGTTCAGCGCGCTCAACTGCATTGCCGAAGGGGTGGGCATGGTGACCGAGACCGTGTTCGAAAACCGCTTCATGCACATCCAGGAGCTGCAGCGCCTGGGTGCCGACATCCGCGTGGACGGGCGCACCGCCATCATCCGTGGCGTTGAGCGCCTGACCGGTGCACCGATCATGGCCACCGACCTGCGCGCCTCGGCCTCGCTGGTACTGGCCGGGCTGGTGGCGCAGGGTGACACCGTGGTGGACCGCATCTACCACATCGATCGCGGCTACGAGAACATCGAGGAAAAGCTTGGCGGGCTGGGCGCGCGGATCCGGCGCCTGCCCTGATTTTCGGCCACTCGCGCAAAGACGAAAAAGCTCGGCTGATGCCGGGCTTTTTCGTCGGGCGGATGTCGCCGCTTACTCCACGATGAAACTGACGCGCATGTTGACGCGCCATTCGGTGACGGTGCCGTCGGGTTTGGTGACCGCCTTGGTCTCGTTGATCCAGGCCCCCTGGATGTTCTTGACCGACTCGGCCGCCTTGGCCAGGCCGTGCTTGACCGCATCCTCGATGCTCTTGCTCGAGGACGCACTGATTTCAATGACTTTTGCAACGGACATGGAACACCTCGCTTGCGAAAGGAAAAGCCGGTGGTCGATGGGTGTCGACTCCAGCCTGGCAAGCATAGCGCCGCTGCGTGACGACGGTCAGCGTCGCAGTGAGACCAGGCGCAGTTCGAAACCCTCGCTGCCATCGTTCTGCGCAATGCGCACCGGCACCATGCCCTGATCCGGTCCGAACCACAGCGTGGTGTTTCGTGCGGAATCCTCGCGAAGCCGTTCCACCTTCAATGCGCGCACGCGGCCGTAGGGCACCTCGACGGTTTCCTCGCCCTTGACGCGGTAGCGGTTGCGCTCCAGTTGCTCGCGATCGACCACCTGGTAGCTCAGTGTTCCGCGTTTGCCGGCGGCCAGGTCGAGGCCGATGGCCACGCTGACCGTCTGGCGGTCTATCACGCCGGCCTGTGCATCGAAACGATATTCGCCGCGATGGTCGCGGCTGACGATGCCTCCGGCACCGTCGCTGCACGTCACCTCACGTTCGCGTTTGCGAAGGCCGGTCTGACGGTAACGAAAACTCTCGCAGGCCAGGCCCTTTGATGTCTGGCGGAAATGCGAAACCTGATCGACTTCGAAGCCGGCCAGCAGCGCGAGCCCCTGGGTGCCGCGCGCGTGGTCGCGCATCCGCCACTGGCCCTCGTCACCGTGCTCCAGCGTGATGGTGGCAACACCCGCCACGCTGCCGCCACGCAGAAGCTCGTATTCGGCCACGTAGGGAGTCAGGCTCCCGCGTGCCCACGATGACGCGGTGAACAGCAGGAGTACCAGAAAGGCGATGCGGGACAGCGGGTTCGTCATGGGTTCATCCGTGTCGGAATGAGGTCGGCCACGCGCAACGGCGCATGCAAGGCGTTGCCTTCGAAACGCGGCTCGCGGCCCGTGAGGTCGAGGCTGCCGCAGGCGATGGCCTGGACACAGGCCGGCAGCAGACGATGTTCCTGTTGCAGCACGCGCGCTGCCAACTCCTGCGGTGTGTCGCCCGGCAATATCTCCACCTCGGCCTGTGCCAGCAGTGGGCCGGCATCGAGCTCGGCGGTGACCACATGCACGCTGGTGCCGTGTTTCGCATCACCCGCCGCCAAGGCGCGCGCGTGGGTGTCGAGGCCCGGGTAGAGCGGCAGCAGGGAAGGGTGGATGTTGAGCATGGGCACGGTGAGCCGGGACAGCGTTTCGGCGGAAATGATGCGCATGTATCCCGCACAGACGATGAGGTCCGGCTGAACCCGCATCACCTCGGCAAACAGCCGGGCATCGTGCGTGACGCGAGCCTCTCCACGCGCACGTGGCACCGCGAGCGCGGCGATGCCGTGGTCACGGGCGATCTCCAGCGCGCCCGCATCGGGCTGGTCGGAAAATACCCCGACGATGCCGAAGCCCGCAGCCGGTGCCTGGCTGGCGGCCAGCAACGAAGCCAGGTTGCTGCCCCGGCCCGAGGCCAGTACGGCGACGCGCAACATCAGCCGATCCGCACCCGGTCCGCGCCCGGCGCGGTTGCCCGCACTTCGCCGATCAGGCGGTTGCCGAGGCCGGCTTCGTGCAGCAGGGCCTGCATCGCGGCGGCCTCGCCGGGCGCGGCCACCACCACGAAACCGATGCCGCAATTGAAGGTGCGCCACATTTCCGTATCGGCGATATCGCCTTCGCGCTGCAACCACTGGAAGACGTCCGGCAACGTCCAGCTTCCGGCATCGATCACGACGCCGAGGCCTTCCGGAATCACCCGGATGATGTTCTCGCTCAGCCCGCCGCCGGTGATGTGCGCCAGCGCGTGGGGTGCGTGCGCCGCCAGCAGGGCGAGGACGGGCTTGACGTAGATCGTGGTGGGTGCCATCAGCGCATCGCCCAGCGTGGTGTCGCCGAGTGCCATGTCCGGTGTGGCACCGGCACGTTCGATGACGCGCCGGATCAACGAGTAACCGTTGGAGTGCGGCCCACTGGAGTCGACCCCGATCAGCACGTCGCCGGCGCGCACGCCGCTGCCGTCGAGCAGCTTCGATTTTTCCACCCCGCCCACGCAAAAACCGGCCAGGTCGTAGTCGCCGGGCGCATACATGTCGGGCATTTCGGCGGTTTCGCCGCCGATCAGCGCGCAGCCTGCACGCACGCAGCCTTCCACGATGCCGCCCACCACGCGCGCTGCGGTGTCAACGTCGAGCTTGCCTGTGGCGAAATAATCGAGGAAGAACAAGGGCTCGGCACCTTGCACCAGCACGTCGTTGACGCACATGCCGACCAGGTCGATGCCGATGGTGTCGTGACGGTCCCAGTCCTGCGCGAGGCGCAACTTGGTGCCCACCCCGTCGGTGCCCGACACCAGCACGGGTTCGCGATACTTGTTCGACAGGTCGAACAATGCCCCGAAACCGCCCAGTCCGCCCATCACGCCGGCGCGCATGCTGCGCCCCACCAGTGGTTTGATGCGGTCGACGAGGGCGTTTCCGGCGTCGATGTCGACGCCTGCGTCACGATAGGTCAGCGGCGGCCTGGCAGCGGTCACGGGGCGATCCTGTGGGCGAGGGGGCGTCATTGTAGCCGCTCGCCCCGTGGTCGCGGGCCCGTGCGGGCCGGGTTTCCCGATCCACGTTCATGGACGCTGCCGGCCCGCTTGCGGCACCATGCGCGCCTGTTCTGGAGGGTTTTTCGATGTCGCGACTGCCAATTTTTTCGTTTTTGCTGCTGCTGGTCGCGTTGCTTGTACCCTGCACGCGGGGAGGCGCGCAGGAGTTGGGGACTTACGAAGCCGAGGTGGTGGTGTCCAGCCAGGCTGATGGCGAGCGCAATGCGGCCTTGCCCCGGGCACTGGAGCAGGTGCTGGTGAAGCTGGGCGGGGCGTCCGCGGCGGGCGGGGATATCGGCGAGGACATCGCTGTTTCCCTGTTGCAGCAGTACCGTTACCGGCAGGAGGTGGTGAGCGTGGATGGCTCGCCGGTTTCCCGTCTTTCCCTGATCGCGCGTTTCGATCAGGCGGGCGTGCAGAGGCTGCTGGCGGGCCGTGGTGTTGCGGCCTGGCCGGCACAGCGTCCCGAGCCGATCCTCTGGCTGGCAATCGACGATGGCTCGGGTGCGCGCATGGTGTCGCAGGAGACCGCTGCCGCGGTGGCACCGCTCGTCGCGCGCGCCACCCAGCGCGGCCTGCGCGTGCGCCTGCCGGCCTACGATGCACAGGATCGGGTGATCGTCTATCCGCGCGATCTTGCCGGCGAGGAAAACTACGCCGTGGACACTGCCACCCAGCGCTATGGCGGGCCGGCACTGATCGGCTGGCTGCGGCGTGCCGAGGGCGGCTGGGTGGCTGATTGGCGCCTGCGTGATGGCGAAAACGAGATCGGTCGTTGGCGAAGCACCGACCCGCAGGCTGCCGCGGCGCTGGCCGCCGGTGCGGATGGTGCCGCCGATGCGCTGGCGCAGCGCCACGCCCAGGTGGCGCTTTCGGGTACGCCAGGACGCTATGGCATCGTGATCGAGGGCGTGGCGAATGGCGCCGATTACGCGCGCGTGCTGGCGACCTTGCGGCGCCAGCCCATCGTGCGCGGCGTGTCCCCGGTGGTGCTGCGCGATGATCGTCTGGAAGTCGAAGTGGATCTGGGCGCCGGCGTCGAAAGCCTCACGCGGCTGCTGGCCGGTGGCGCACTGGAATCGGTGTCGGTGGGTGATGGCGCAACGCCGACCATCCTCGCGCTGCGCCATTGATCCGGACAGCCTGCTCCGGATGTCACGCGTACATCGCGGTTGGCGTCGGTATGGGGCAGCGCATCGACACAATTTTCGGAGAAGACAATGAGTGACACCCACAAGTGGCAGTTGGCGGCGCTGGTGGTGGGCATCGGCCTGCTGCTCTGGTTGCTCGGCCCGGTGCTGACGCCTTTCGTGGTGGCGGCGCTGCTGGCCTATCTCGGCGATCCCGCGGTCGACCGGCTTGAACGCTTGCGCCTGTCGCGCAGTGGTGCGGTGACCATCGTGTTCCTGTTGATGACGCTGGCCCTGGTGGGCATCGTGCTGCTGCTGATCCCCATGCTGGAAAGGCAGGTCACCACTCTGATCGACCAGTTCCCGCGCTATCGCGAATGGTTCACCGGCACCGTTCTGCCCTGGGTGAGCGAACGCATCGGCATGGATGTGGAAGGGGTGGACGTGGAATCGCTCTACGCCATGCTGCGCGACCACTGGAAGCAGGCCGGCGGGTTCGCCGCCACCGTGCTCGGTGGCATCTCGCGCTCCAGCCTGGTGGTGGTCAACTGGGTGGTGAACCTGGCGCTGATCCCGGTGGTGGCCTTCTACCTGCTGCGTGACTGGGATGTGATGGTGGAAAAGTTGCGCCTGTTGATCCCGCGCTCCATCGAGCCGGTGGTCACGCGCCTGACGCGTGAGGCGGACAGTGTGCTGGGCGGATTCCTGCGCGGCCAGATCAGCGTAATGCTGGCGCTGGGTGCGATCTACGCGGTCGGCTTGTGGATGGTGGGCATCGACCTGGCGCTGTTGATCGGCATGATCGCGGGCCTGGTGAGCTTCATCCCCTATCTTGGTGCCATCGTCGGCGTGGGCATCGGGCTGATCGCGGCCCTGGTGCAGTACGGCGACTGGAGCCACGTGCTGCTCGTCGGGCTGGTGTTCGGCGTCGGCCAGCTCATGGAAAGCTTCGTGCTGACCCCATTCCTGGTGGGTGATCGCATCGGGATGCACCCTGTTGCGGTGATCTTCTCGGTGATGGCCGGGGGCCAGCTTTTCGGCTTCGTGGGCATCCTGGTGGCGTTGCCGGTGGCGGCCGTGGTGATGGTCATCCTGCGTTACCTCTATCAGGAATACACCGCCAGCCGGCTGTATGCCGGAGAGCCGGCAACAGCGGCCGGTGCCGTGGTGCCTGCGGAGGAACCAAAGTCCGCACCACGGCGCCGTCGCTCGCCTCGACGGCGTACCCGCAACGGTTCCGCACCCGGGGATGGTTCCGATTCGTGAGTGCCACCCCCCAGCTTCCACTCGCCTTGCGACCGGCGCCGGATCTTCGTTTCGACTGTTTCATCGGCGCTCCCGAAGTGGTCACCTGCCTCGCCGGCCTGGCGCGCGGGCAGGGCGGCTCGACCCTGCTCTCCGGGGTTGTCGGCAGCGGCAAGACCCATCTGGCGATTGCCACCGCCCAAGCGGCCGCGGAGGCCGGGCTGGCGGTGCAATACGTGCCGCTGGCCCAGCTCAAGGGGCAGGTCGAACGGGGGTTGGCCGGGCTGGAGCGGCAGCAGCTGGTGATCCTGGACGATCTGGATGCCGTCCTGGGCACGCGTGGCGACGAAGTCGCGCTGTTCGACTTCCACAATCGCGCGCATGCCGCCGGTACCGTCCTGCTCTATGTCGCCTGCGACGTGCCTTCCGCCTTGCCGGTGGATCTTCCCGACCTGCGCTCACGCCTGTCGCAGTGCACCCGACTGCTGTTGCCGCGGCCCGATGATGAACTGCGCGCAGCCATCCTGCGGCAGAAGGCGCAGGCGCGCGGCTGGTTGCTGGACGATGCGGCGCTGGGTTACCTGTTGCGCCACGTGGGCCGTGAAATGGGCTCGCTGGTGGCGCTGCTGGAACGTCTCGACCGGGTGAGCCTGGCCGAGCAGCGCCGGGTGACGGTGCCCTTCATCCGCAGCGTGCTGGATGAGATGTCCGCCCCCGGAGCCTGATGCCGCTGGGGTTTTAGAACAGGTCGCCGCCGGCGGAGAAGGCGCGCTCCATGCGGTCGCCCAGGCCACCGATTTCCAGCACGATGCGATCAATGTCGGCGGCGCTCAGCGCGCCGTACGGGCGGTTTTCGCACAGATGCAGGTAGGGCACGCCATCGAGTTCGGAAACGGCCAGATAGCCGACCCGCTGGCCCCAGTTGAACTGCAGCGCGCGGCGGGCGTCAACACCGGTGATCGGGGCGATGGCCGTGCTCACGCGCAGGTAGGGCCGTGCATCGTCGTCGTGCAGTTCGGTCAGGTAGATGCCCTGACGCCGCGTGCCCTGATCGAGGGACAGCTCGATGCCGAGCAGGTAGCTCTCGTCGGTGCGAAGGGTGTAATGGTTCGCGATGTGGGCGCGGATCTGGTCGAAGTTCTGCATGGATATTGGGCAAGTGAATGGCAAACCGGCGCTATTCTAGCCGGCATCGCAACCATTCCCGCCAGCCGCCGCAGCCCGCCATGCCTGGATCCGAAGCCGACGAACGCCGCCAGCGCATCCTTTCCGCCATCCGCGCGGTGCCCCGCGGGCATACCGCCAGCTATGGCCAGATCGCGCGTCGCGCGGGCTATCCGCGCTGTGCCCGGCTGGTGGCGCGGTTGTTGTCTGAAAGCGCCGAGCCCTTGCCCTGGCACCGCATCGTGCGCTCGGATGGCCGCATCGCCTTTCCGGTCGGCTCCGAGGGCTTCGACGAGCAATGTGGCCGGCTGCGGGTCGAAGGCGTGACGGTCCAGTCCGGCAGGGTCCGTCTGGTCAACGACGATGAAGCCTGGCTCGACCGGATGCTGTGGGGCGAAGCCGCAACGCGGTCGCGGCGCTGAGCTCACACCACCACGAAGCGCGGGTCGGTGTGCTGGCCGCGTAGAATGCGGGGCTTTCCGCTACGTGCGTCCAACATGCTGAATGATGTTCCTCCCGTTACCCGCGCCCTGCTGATAGCCAATGTGGCGCTGTTCCTGGCGCAGATGGCCCTGGGCGATGCGCGGTTTGTCAACCTGATGCTGTGGCCGATGGGCGACTTTCCCGTGCGCCTGCCCGATGGTTCGGTCGGGCTGGTGGGTTTCCTGCCGTGGCAGCTTTTGAGCTATGGATTCCTGCACGGCGGCCTGACCCACCTGTTTTTCAACATGTTCGCGCTGTGGATGTTCGGCGGGCCGCTGGAAGCAACCTGGGGCAGCAAACGCTTTTTGCAGTACTACCTGGTCTGCGTGGTGGGTGCCGGTGTGGTGCAGCTTGCCGTGGCCACGGCGGCGGCGAGCGGCGGCATGGCCTATCCGACCGTGGGCGCCTCGGGCGGCGTGTTCGGGCTGCTGCTGGCCTATGGCCTGTTGTTCCCGAACCACCGGCTGATGCTGATGATCCCGCCGATCCCGATGCGCGCGCGCACCTTCGTGATCTGCTACGGCTTGCTGGAGCTGTTCCTGGGGGTCACCCGCACCCAGTCGGGCGTGGCGCATTTCGCGCATCTGGGCGGCATGGCCTTCGGTTTCCTGTTGATCCAGTACTGGCGTGGGCGCTGGCCGTTCCGCCGGGCGCCGCGATGAGGAACGGTGGAACAGGCGTGCGATTCCGCATTGTCGCAAGTGCCCACAACACTTAGACTTGCAGGAGTACCTCCAAGGAATGTGGCGATGCTCAGGACGATGACGACGGGTGCGGTGCTGCTGGTTGCGATGGCGTTGGCCGGTGAGGCCATGGCGATCAGTTGCGAAGGCGGCGCCACGCAGCCCCTGCCGGTGCGCACCACGCCGGTTCCGCCGCTTTATTCCGGCATGCTCGGCCGCCCGGCCGCGCTGGCCGCGCCGCGTACCTTGCTTGCGGACAGCCGTGACGAATCCTTGGCACTCGACGTGGTGCTGATGCGCCTGCGGCTGGAGGCTTGCGCCGCGCAGCCCACCGACGAATTCGCCAACTACGTGCCCAAGACCGAGTTCGACAATACGCCGTACCGTTTCAACATGGACAAGGGCAAGAAGTTCACCGCGGCCGAGTTCGATGCCTGGATGAAGAGCCGTGGCGTGCGCGTGGTGCAGGCGCGCCCTGCGGCTACCGTGCCCGCGACGGCTGGCGGCGGCGAATCCGCCCCGGCCACGACGGCCACCGTTTCCGAGTGAGTCTCGGCCTTTGCGGGTACGTTGGGGTGCCGCGTAGTAGCATTGGCCGATGAAGAAAAAAACAGGCGGTCGGGGCCAGACCCCCGGCAAATCCGCATCCAGGCGCCCTGGCTGGATGCCCGAGTCCCTGGTCGAGTCCGAGAAGCCGGCGGCGCGCAAGTCCTCCGGCACCGCACGCAAGACCACAACGAAAACCGCGCGCAAGCCTGAAACCCCAGCCACACCGGCAGTCTCACGTCGCAGTCGGTCGCAACCGGCCCCGCGCGTCCATGATCATTACGCCGAACGCGAGGCCTTGCGCTACGAGCGGCCCATCGCCAGCCGCGAGGCGATCCTCGCCCTGGTCGATGCCGCCGATGGGCCGCAGTCGATCGAACAGTTGGCGACACAGCTCGAACTGACCGCCCCGGATCGCTTCGAGGCGCTCAGCCGACGCCTGGCGGCGATGCTGCGCGATGGCCAGTTGCATGTGAACCGCCGTGGGCAGTACGTGCCAGCCAGAAAGGCGGCCCTGGTTTCGGGCACCGTCATCGCCAATCCCGAGGGTTTTGGTTTCCTGCATCCCGATGGCGGCGGCGAGGATCTCTTCCTGCCACCGCGCGAGATGCGCAAGGTGTTCCACGGCGATCGCGTCATGGCCAACGTGGTCAACGTCGATCAGCGCGGGCGGCGCGAGGGCAGCATCGTCGATGTGCTGGAACGCCGCCTCACCCGTCTGGTGGGGCGTTACGACGAACGCGCCGGTATCGGCCATGTCACGCCTGACGACCGTCGCGTGCTGCAGGATGTGATGATTCCCGCCGAGGCCCGCAACAAGGCGCGCCCCGGCCAGCTGGTGGTGTGTGAAGTGCTGGAGCCGCCGCAGCGCGGTCGACCGCCCATCGGCAAGGTGCTCACTGTGCTGGGTGATGCGTTGACCCCTTCCTTGGTGGTGGAGGTGGCGATCCACGGCCACGGCCTGCCGCATGTCTTTCCCGATGCGGTTCTGGAAGAGGCCGCCGCCGTTCCGCAGGCAGTCCCGCCCGAGCTCGCCGCAGGACGTGTGGATCTGCGCGCGCTGCCCCTGGTCACCATCGATGGCGAGGACGCGCGCGATTTCGACGATGCGGTGTATTGCGAGCCGAACAGCAATGGTTTCCGCCTGATCGTGGCGATCGCCGATGTCTCGCACTACGTGCAGCCCGGCGCGCCGCTCGACGAGGAGGCGCAGAATCGTGCGACCTCGGTGTATTTTCCCGGTTACGTGATCCCGATGCTGCCTCAGACCCTGTCCAACGGCATCTGCTCGCTGCGTCCGGACGAGGATCGTCTGTGCTTTGTCTGCGACATGCAGGTCGATCGCGACGGCGAGGTCACGCGCTCGAAGTTCTACGAGGCGGTGATGCGCTCCCATGCGCGCCTGACCTACACCCAGGTCTGGAACGCCGTGGGCGAGGACGATCCCGAGGCCGTCGCGCTGATCGGCGAACGCATGCCGCAGGTGCGCCACTTGCATCAGCTCTATCGTCTGCTCGCCAAGGCGCGTGCGGCGCGCGGGGCAATCGAGTTCGAGACCAGCGAGGTGCACTTCCTGCTGGGGCCGGGGGGCGAGGTGGTGCAGGGCGGCATGCAGGAGCGCAACGATGCCCACAAGCTGATCGAGGAATGCATGATCGCGGCCAATGTCGAGGCCGCCCGTTTCCTGATCCGCAAGAAGATTCCCGCGCCGTTCCGCGTGCACGACCGCCCGCCCGAACAGAAGTACGCCGACCTGCAGGAATTCTTGGCCGAGTTCAAGCTCTCGATGCCGCCCTGGAACAAGGTGCAGCCACGCGACTTCACTGCGCTGTTGAAGAAGGTGCGCAAGCGCGCCGACGGCGCGCTGATCGAATCGGTCTTGTTGCGCTCGCAGAGTCTTGCGGTCTATTCGCCGCAGAACATCGGCCATTTCGGTCTGGCGCTGGACGCCTATGCGCACTTCACCTCGCCGATCCGCCGCTATGCCGACCTCCTGGTGCATCGTGCGGTCAAGCATGCGCTGGCCAAGGGGCACGCCAATGATTTCCGCTACGCGCCGCACGACATCGCCAGCCTGTGCCTGCAATGCTCCGAACGCAGCCGTCGCGCCGAAGAAGCCGAGCGCGAGGTGGATGAACGCTACCGTGCGGCGTGGATGGAGCAGCACGTCGGCGGCGAGTTCGACGGCATCGTCACCGGCGTGGCGTCCTTTGGCCTGTTCGTGGAAATGAAGGACTCCAAGGTTACCGGCATGGTGCACGTCACCCAGCTGCCAAACGACTGGTATCACTTCGATCCGATACGCAAGATCCTTTCCGGTGAGCGCAGTGGCGCGGCATGGCGGCAGGGCGACGCGGTGCGCGTGCTGGTGCTGCGCGCCAGCATCGAGGATCGCCGTATCGACCTGCGCCTGGTGCCCGAAAAGACGCCTGTCGCAGACAAACGTGCCGGGCGCGGGAAGGCCGCCGCCACACGCTGAATCTCACCAAGGAATCCTCATGGCCGGAGCCGACAACGACCGCTGGATCGCGGGCATCAACGCTGCTGCTGCTGCGCTGGAACACGACGGTGCCAGCGTGCGCGAGGTCCTGCTTGACGCCAAGGCGCGCAACCCGCGTCTGACCGAACTGGCGCAACTGGCACGCGACCAGGGCATCGCGGTCAACAGCGTGGGTGTCGCCGTGCTGGATCGCGCCGCTGCCGGGGTGCGTCACCAGGGCATCGTGGTGCGCAGCACACCGGTGCGCAATCTTGATGAGGATGACCTGGATGCATTGCTGGAAAGCACCGAGCGTCCCTTGCTGCTGGTCCTCGATGGGGTGCAGGACCCGCACAACCTCGGTGCCTGTCTGCGCAGTGCCGCCGCCGCGGGCGTGAGCGCCGTGGTGATGCCGAAAGACCGCAGCGCACCGATCAACGCCACCGTGCGCAAGACCTCCGCCGGCGCCGCCGACCGCATCGCCGTGGTGCGCGTGACCAATCTCGCGCGCACGATGGCCGAGCTCAAGCAGGCCGGCGTCTGGCTGGTCGGCCTCGCCGGTGAAGCCGAAGCCAGCCTGTACGACATGGATCTTGCGGGTGCCGTCGGCATCGTGATGGGCGGCGAGGGTGAAGGCCTGCGCCGGCTGACCCGCGAACGCTGCGATTTCCTTGCCCGCATCCCGATGCCGGGCGCGGTTGAGAGCCTCAATGTTTCGGTTGCCACCGGTGTGGCCCTGTTCGAGGCTGTGCGTCAGCGCGGCGGCGCTTCCTGAAGCGGATACGCGTGGCCGTACCTGCGTTCGGGGCCTGATTCCCGCACCGCGTGCAATGGTCCGGTCCGCTAGCGCACTTCTGCTCGCAGTCGAACGTACGATGGCGTATGCTTTGGCGCCAAGGGCCCACATGTTGAATAAGGTCGCGCCATGGCTTCGATTCATGACTTTGATGCGGTCGACATCGATGGTGTTTCGCGCTCACTGGAGGTGTGGCGCGGGCAGGTGTTGTTGATCGTCAACGTGGCCTCGCAATGCGGCTTCACCTCGCAATACGAGGGGCTGGAGGCGCTGTATCGCAAATACTCGCGGCAGGGGTTTTCGGTGCTGGGTTTCCCCTGCAACCAGTTCGGCCACCAGGAGCCGGGCGATGCCGAGGAAATCAAGCGTTTCTGCAGCCTCACCTATGAGGTCAGCTTCCCCCTCTTCGCCAAGATCGACGTCAACGGCCCCAATGCCCACCCGCTGTACCGTTGGCTTCGCAGTGAGAAACCCGGATTGCTTGGCAGCACGGCGATCAAGTGGAATTTCACCAAGTTCCTGATCGACCGCGAGGGGCAGGTGCGCCAGCGTTACGCACCGGTCGACACGCCGGCCAAGCTGGAGCGGGACATCAGCGCGCTGTTGTAGGCGGCGCACGGCACTCAATAGATGGGCTCTATCGCATCCATTGCAACAATCAATTTAATCTATTGATCTCCTCTCGCTAGAATGGTTGGTGTCGGGGCTGACAGGCTCCGCAAGCACCCCAACCACAGCAAGGAGATCAACATGTCCCTCATCAACACGCAGGTTCAGCCGTTCGAAGCCGACGCCTTCCACAACGGCAAGTTCGTCAAGGTCAGCAATGAGAGCATGAAGGGCAAGTGGTCCGTCGTGATCTTCATGCCGGCCGCCTTCACCTTCAACTGCCCGACCGAGGTCGAGGATGCCGCCGAGCACTACGCCGAGTTCCAGAAGGCCGGTGCCGAGGTCTACATCGTCACCACCGATACGCACTTCTCGCACAAGGTGTGGCACGAAACCTCACCGGCCGTCGGCAAGGCGAAGTTCCCGCTGGTCGGCGACCCGACCCACAAGCTGACCCACGCCTTCGGCGTGCACATCGAGGAAGAGGGCCTGGCCCTGCGCGGCACCTTCGTGATCAACCCGGAGGGCGTGATCAAGACGATGGAAATCCACTCCAACGAGATCGCGCGCGACGTCGGCGAGACCCTGCGCAAGCTCAAGGCCGCCCAGTACACCGCCGCCCACCCGGGTGAAGTCTGCCCGGCCAAGTGGAAGGAAGGCGCCAAGACCATCGCGCCTTCGCTCGACCTGGTCGGCAAGATCTGATTTTCGCCGTATCGGCTGTCCCATCCTCGCCGCGGCGGGGGTGGGAACAGCTCCGGGCCGCTGCGTGCGGCGGTCTGGACCTGTTCCTACGAATCATTCGGGTGTCCCGTGGTACGGGGCGCCGCGGTTTCGATCATCTGAAAGAAGGAGTCGCACCATGTTGGATGACGGTCTGAAGGCCCAGCTTGCCGCCTATCTGGAGCGTCTCGTGCGCCCGGTGCATATCGTGGCCGCGCTGGATGAAGGCGAGAATTCGCGCGAAGTGCGCGCCCTGCTCGACGACATCACCGCCGCTTCGCCCAAGGTCACCCTGGAACTGCGTGCCGAGGACGGCGTGCATGTGCCGTCGTTCGCCCTGACCAGCCCCGGGCAGGACATCCACCTGCGCTTTGCCGGCCTGCCGATGGGCCACGAGTTCACCTCGCTGGTGCTGGCCCTGCTGCAGACCGGCGGCTACCCGCCCAAGGTCGAGGCCGAACTCATCGAGCAGATCCGGTCGCTCGACGGCGAGTTCCGCTTCGAGACCTATTTCTCGCAGTCCTGCCAGAGCTGCCCGGACGTGGTGCAGGCGCTGAACCTGATGAGCGTGCTGAACCCGAAGATCCGCCACGTCGCCATCGACGGTGCCTATTTCCCCGACGAGGTGGAGGCACGCGAGGTGATGACCGTGCCCACGATCTTCCTCAACGGCGAGCGCTTCGGTCAGGGCCGCATGGGCATCGAGGAGATCGTCGCGAAGATCGACAGCGGTGCCGAGGCGCGCGAGGCCGCGAAGCTCAAGGACGTGGCACCGTTCGACGTGCTGGTGGTTGGCGGTGGCCCGGCCGGTGCGGCGGCGGCCATCTATGCCGCGCGCAAGGGCATCCGCACCGGCGTGGTGGCCGAGCGCTTCGGCGGCCAGGTGCTTGATACCAACAGCATCGAGAACTTCATTTCGGTGAAGGAAACCGATGGCCCGAAACTCGCCGGCGCGCTCGACGCCCACGTGCGCGAATATGGCGTGGACGTGATGAACCGCCTGCGCGCACAGAAGCTGGTGCCCGGCCCGGACGGCATCACCGTCGAGTTCGAGAACGGCGCTTCCCTGGTCGGCAAGACCGTCGTGCTGGCCACGGGCGCGCGCTGGCGTGACATCAACGTGCCCGGCGAAGCCGAATACCGCACCCGCGGCGTGGCCTACTGCCCGCATTGCGATGGCCCGCTGTTCAAGGGCAAGAAGGTGGCGGTGATCGGCGGCGGCAACTCGGGCGTGGAGGCGGCGATCGATCTGGCGGGGCTGGTCGAGCACGTCACCGTGATCGAATTCCTGCCCGAGCTGAAGGCCGATGGCGTGCTGCAGCGCAAGCTCAACAGCCTGCCCAACGTCACCGTGGTGAAGAATGCCCGCACTACCGAAATCCACGGCGACGGCAGCCGCGTCACGGCGCTGAGCTACCTTGATCGCGCCACCGAAGCCGAGCACCGGATCGACATCGCCGGTGTCTTCATCCAGGTGGGCCTGGTGCCGGTCACCGCCTGGCTGGAGGGCAGCGGCGTGGAGCTGACGCGTTTTGGCGAGATCGTGATCGACGCGCGTGGCCAGACCAGCGTGCCTGGCGTGTTCGCCGCCGGTGATGCCACCACCGAGCCCTACAAGCAGATCATCATCGCGATGGGTGGCGGTGCCACGGCAGCGCTCTCGGCCTTCGACCACCTGATCCGTACCAGCGCGCCGGCTTGAGCCGGCACGTCAGCCGCGTCAGCGCGCTCAGACGCGCTGACGCAGGCGTTGCGCACCGGGAACGATGCCATTGCCGGTATGCACGTCGAAACAGGCGCTGAGCACCGACAGGTGCAGGTGCCCGAGGGCGGTGGTGCGCACCGAATGCGGACCGCGCAGGAGGAACCCGTGGCTGGCCAATGCGTCGAGCCGGGCGAGTGCGGCGGAGAAGTGTTGTCGGAAGTCGATGCCGTACTGGTGCGACAGCCGGATGAAGTCGAGTTCGCCGCGGCAGACCAGATGCTGCACCACCTCGGCGCGCAACAGATCCTCCTCATCCAGTCGCATGCCGCGCCACACCGGCAGTTGATCCATGTCCAGCGCGGCCTCCCAGTGCGCGAGCTGGCGCGCGTTCTGGCTCAGACAGGCGCCGATATGGCTGTTGGCGTCGACCCCGAGACCCACGATGTCGCAGTCGCCGCGTTCGGTATAGCCGATCAGGTTGCAGTGCAAACGGCCGTCCTCCCGGGCCCGCACCAGGGGGTCGTCGGCATGTACGAAGTTGCACAGTCCCAAATGACGGTAGCCGGCGCGTTGCAAATGTTCGAGCAGCGGCGCGGCGCGCGGCGTGTGGCGACCGGCGGAGCGTTCCGGGCAGACCTTCGGCAGCGTCTCACTGCCGTCCTCGCCTTCCAGTCGATGGCGCAGGCTGATGCGGTCGGGCGGTGATTCCAGCAATCGCTGGATCGCCGCGTCGCGGGCCGTGGCGGACAGCGGCAGTGCGCCGATGGCCAGGTGCACCTGGGTGTGCAGACCGTGGCGATGGCAGGCGCGGATCAGTGCCGGTGCCGCAAGAAGTGGCGAGGTCTGCGGGGCCGGTCCGGCCAGTGGGTCGCCTTCCTGCAGGAGCAGTGCGACCGCATCGAATCCTGCATCGGCCAGTGCCGCGACATCGGCAGCCGGGGTGGTGAGTGGATCAAGCTCGATCAGGCGGTGCATCCTGCCGTGGCCCGAGGGCGTGAAGTGTTGTGGCAGCGCGTCGAGCAATTCCATGACCTGGGCCAGCGTGAGATGGGCCAGGGGCTGGTCGAGAAGGTGGACCTGGTCAAGTTGCCGGTCACGATCAAACAGTGCCGCGGTGAGTTCGATCTCGCGTCGCAGCCGCTGTACATAGGCGGCTGCAAACGAATGTGGCTCGTCGCGTGCGCGCAAGGTGCCGGGTTGAGGAAAATGCAGTCGCACCGTGAGCGGGCGGGGAATCGGATCGCCGTTGCTGCCGGCGATCGCCTCGCGCAGCTCCGGTTCGCCGAACTCTGTGGAAAGCCTGGTGCCTGCACGGTAGCAGGGGCACTCCGGTCGCTGTACCCGATAGCGCGACAGTGGGATGGCTGCGGGCTGGTCGGGCAGGGCTGTCATGTCATTGCAACGGCAATCGGGTTGCCGCATCGGTGGTGCCCGGTGCACCCCCCGCGCACCGGGCGATACTGGATTCCAGATGATCGAAATAGCGGTCGATGTAACTGATCCGGTTTTCCCGGTCGATGAGATAGGGATTCATCAGGGTGTGGCGCAGCAGGACCAGCTGCTCGCCCTCGGTACCTGGCGTGGTGTCGGCATCCAGGCCGAGTGCGCCGAGGATGCGACGCATGTCCTGGTCACCCACCACGGCGCGGCGCAAGGTGGTGACCGAGGCGAAGAACTGTTTGACCTGGACCGGCTGGGCGGGATCGACATTGAGCTGGGCGTGGAGTCGCCGGACGAAGGCGTTGGCTTGCGCCAGATCGCGGTTTCCCGCCGGGTTGAGGGCCAGGCACACGAGATTGCTGTCGGGCGAAAACGGCACCAGCACCTGCACCCGCCCGGCCATTTCACGCGCAAAGCGCTCGGCACGCTCGAGAAACGCCTCCGCCGCCTGCACCGTTTGGCGCGGGATCAGGCCGAAATTGGCGTGGTCGAGCGGCAGCACGCGATGGGTGACGTAGACCGCCGCCGCCATCGCGCCGGGTTTGGAGCCTTCCGGGATGAACTGGCCGAAGTGGCGGTGATCGAGCACCTCGTCGTCGCCTGCCGATTCTGCGTGGAAAACGTAATCGGCCTGCTCGGTCAGCAGCCACATCGCACGGTGGTCGCGATAAACGAAGGCGCCGGCGCCATAGGGCAGGTAGGCGAGCTTGTGCGGGTCGATGGTGAGCGAATCGACCTGCGCCAGCGCGGCGAACGCCGCGTGCACCTCGGGTTGCGGGAAGTGCTGGTAGTCGCGGCGCACCGCGTCGAGCGGTCGCAGGCTGCCATCCGGATTGCGGAACAGGGTGGCGAGGTAGCCGCCCCAGGCGGCGTCGACATGGATGCCGAAGCCCAGTCCACGCGCGGCCGAGCGTTCGCGTGCGGCCACCACGGCATCGACCGGATCGATGGTGCCGTATTCGGTGGTGCCCAGCACCGCCACCGCCAGCAGCACCGGTTGCCTTTCACGGGCACAGGTGAGCAGCGTTTCCTCGAGCGCGTCGGCATCCATGCGCATGCCCCGCGCCGGCACCAGCTGGAGCTGGTCGCGCCCCAGACCGATCATCTTGACTCCCTTGCTCCAGGAGTAATGCGCGGTGATCGGTGCCAATACGCGCGGTACTTTCAGTTGCGGGTGTTGGCTGAAGAAGGCCGGCAGGCCGAGTCGCTCGATACGCTGTGCTTCCACCTGGGATCGCCAGTGCATCGCATCCCCCGAGCTTTGCGCCGCAAGCCAGCGGCGCCAGTGGCCAAGCAGGGCGATGCCCGCGGTGGGCGTCAGGTTGAAGGCCTGCCAGTCATCCTCGGGCAGTGCGATATCGGGTACGTTCGCGGCGCGCAGCGCGACCGGAAAACTCTTCAGGGCCAAGGCCAGGCGCAGGGCCTGGAAGTTGGCCAGGGTGCCGCCCGAAGTCAGGTGCCCGATGGCGCAATCGGCGCGTTTCGGGTCATCAGGCCAGCCCAGCATGCGAGCCAGCTGCAATCCCGCCTTCATTTCCAGCGGCAAGGTGACCGGCGCGGAATCTTCCGTGACGTTGTTCGGGTTGTAGGGCAGGGTCAGGATCTGCGCCGCGAGGCCAGGCAGCAACAGGTCCGAGACCATGTGCCCGACATGGCGTGGGCTGTGGAAGGGCACCGAGCGCTTGAGCGAAGCCGAAAGCTGATGCAGCTCGTTGCGCATGCGCGCCTCGAAAGCCTGGTAGGCCGGATGCTGCGACGCCCGCGTCGGAATCGCCGGTGGATCCTCCGGATGGAAGTTGCGCCGCCAGTGCACGTGATCGCGCAGGAACTCCACCACCAGGCGTTCCAGCAGGGCGTCGTTTTCTCCATAGGGACCGAGGAAGCAGGCATCCAGCGTGCGCTGCTCGTTTTCGGAGGTTGTTGCGGCAGGGTTCGGGAATGGCAGGGTCATGCGCGAAGGCTAGGGCAACGCGTGATTTTGCCCATTGACCCAAATCAACCAGGGTGCGCTGGCCCGACTCAGGGTTCGCGCACCGGCAGCTTCGTCAGGCGGTGTTCGCCCAAGCCCGATAAAATGCGGGGTTCTTGGACAAATCATGGAACCCGGGCGTGGACAAACCCCTGCCGCTGTACCGATGCGAGGATGTGCGTGCCTTCGAGGCGCGTGCCATGGAGCACGACGGCATTGATGCCTATGTGCTGATGACCCGCGCCGCCGCCGCTGCGTTCGCGCGCATGAAGCTCGACTGGCCGATGGCGCGTCATGTGTGCGTGGTATGCGGTGCGGGCAACAACGGTGGCGATGGCTTCGTGTTCGCGCGCCTGGCGCGCATGGCCGGCATGCAGGTGAGCGTGGTCGTGGGCACGGCCGCCGCGCCGCAGGTCGAGCCGGCGGCGCGCGCATTCGCACATTGGCGTGAAGCCGGTGGCGAGGAGATCCTGTTCACGCCGGGTGACGCGTTGCCGCAGGCCGACGTGGTGGTGGACGCGTTGTTCGGCATCGGGCTTTCGCGCCTGCCCGAGGGCGTCGGCGCCGCGCTGATCGAAGCGATCAATGCCGCTGCCCGTCCGGTGTTGGCCATCGACGTGCCATCGGGCCTCGATGCCGACAACGGCGCCGCGCCGGGAGCCGCGGTGAAGGCAACGCGCACCGTGTCCTTCATTTCGCACAAGCGCGGGCTGTTCACCGGCCGCGGGCGCGCGCTGTCCGGTCCGGTGGAACTGGCCACCCTGGACGTGCCCGTGGAAACCCGCGCCGCCCAGCGCCCCGCGGCCTGGCTGGTCGATGTGGACCAACTCGGACGCTGGCTGAAGCCGCGTGCCCGCGATGCCCACAAGGGCGACAACGGCCGCTTGCTGGCGATTGGCGGAGATCATGGTTACGGCGGAGCGATCCGCCTGTGCGTGGAAAGCGCGTTGCGTTGCGGCGCCGGGCTGGTCACTGTGGCCACCCGCGAAAGCCATGTCGCACCGATGTTGGCGGCGCGGCCGGAGGCCATGCCGCACGCCGTGGCCGACGTGGCCAGCCTGCGCCAGCTTGCCGGCAACGCCGACGTGCTGGCCTTGGGCCCGGGTCTGGGGCGCAGCGAGTGGTCGCAGTCGCTGTTCCATGCGGCGGTCGCGCTTGGCTTGCCTTCGGTGATCGATGCCGATGGCCTCAACCTGCTTGCCATCACCCAGACCCGCGTGCCCGACGCCGTGCTCAGCCCGCACCCGGGTGAAGCCGCACGCCTGCTGGGCACGGATGTGCCCAGCGTCGAGCGTGACCGGTTTGGTGCGGCGCAGGCACTGGTCGAGCGATATGACGCAGTGGTGGTGCTCAAGGGTGCGGGCAGCATTGTCGCGGCGCGGGGTGAAGTGCCGCTGGTGATCGGTGCCGGCAACCCCGGCATGGCGAGCGGCGGCATGGGCGACGTGCTGACCGGCACCATCGCCGCGCTACGCGCGCAGGGCATGAACGCCTTCGACGCGGCCTGCGCCGGTACCCTGCTGCACTCTGCCGCCGCCGATGCCGCCGCGCGCGATGGCGGCGAGCGTGGCCTGCTTGCCAGCGACCTGTTTCCCCATCTGCGCCGGCTGTCCAATCCGTGAGCAGTTTCCAGCTCGATTCGTCGCAGGACACCGAAGAATTTGGTGCCCGCCTGGCGCGCCACCTGCCGGACGAGTCGGTCGTGCTCTACCTGGAAGGCGACCTCGGTGCCGGCAAGACCACCACCGCGCGCGCCCTGTTGCGCTCGCTCGGGGTGCGGGGTGGGGTGCGCAGCCCTACCTACACCCTGGTCGAACGCTACTCCACCGGATACGGCGAGGTGGCCCATCTCGACCTGTACCGCATCGCCGATCCCGAGGAACTGCATTATCTGGCCCTCGACGAGCTCGCTGAACAGGCGCGGCTCTGGCTGGTGGAATGGCCGGAACGTGGGCGTGGCGTGTTGCCCGCCGCCGATCTGGTGCTGCATCTGGAGGTGCAAGGCGGCGGTCGCGTCGCGCAGCTTGAGCCGCGCAGCGACGCCGGGATGCGTTGGATGCAGGCAGTGGCGTCCGCGCAGAAAGCCGGGTCCGACTGAATCGCCCACGCCGAAACGCATCGATCAGCCGCTTTGCAAGTTGATGAAACACAAGGAAAAAGGCTTGTTGCGCGCCGCTCGGGACAAGTCTTCTGGCGCGCCAGCTACCTCGCCATTTCATTAACAGTCTTGGCTAACATCATGGTTTATCAGGGGAAACCACTTGCCCTTCTACGCCGTTGATGATTGAATTCCTCCTGTCATGCGTTCGATAACGTCCATTTCGCGGTTCCTGGTCTGCGGCGCGTTGGCGCTGGGTGCGGCGACGGCTGCGCACGCGGCGGAAGTGCAGGCTTTGCGCGTCTGGGCCGGGCCCGACCACACTCGCGCGGTGTTCGATCTTTCCGGCGAGCTCAAGTACAAGGTGTTCACGCTCGACAACCCAAGTCGCCTGGTGCTCGATATCGGCGAAGGCTCGCTGTCCGGGTCCTTCGCCTCGCCCGCGACGTCCGGCGTACTGGCGGGGGTGCGCACCGGCAAGCTCGGCGAGCGCGGCGTGCGCGTGGTGTTCGATCTTTCCGAAGCCGTGCGCCCGCAGAGTTTCCTGCTGCCGCCCGCCGACAAGCTCGGCCATCGTCTGGTGATCGACCTGCACCCGAACGTCAAGGCGGCGGTGCAGCCGGTGCGCACCGTGCAGCAGGCGGTGCCTGCCACCGAACGCAAGGTGGTGGTGGCGATCGATGCCGGCCACGGTGGCGAGGATCCGGGTGCCAGGGGCGCCTCGGGAAGCTGGGAAAAGGACATCACCCTTGCCGTGGCGCGCGAGTTGAAGCGCCAGATCGATGCCGAACCCGGCATGGAGGCGGTGCTGATCCGTGACGGCGACTACTTCATCGCCCTGCAGCAGCGCTACCAGAAGGCGCGCGAGGCGCGTGCCGACCTGTTCATTTCGGTGCACGCCGACGCCTTCCACAAGCCGACCGCTTCGGGTTCCTCGGTGTTCGTGCTGTCCACGCGCGGGGCGTCCAACGAGGCCGCACGCTGGCTCGCGGCCAGCGAGAACAAGTCCGATCTGGTGGGTGGGGTTTCGCTCGACGACAAGGACAACACCTTGGCGGCGGTGCTGCTGGACCTGTCGCAGAGTGCCACGATGCAGGCATCCAATGACGTGGCCAACCACGTGCTGGACGCCATGAAGCGGCTGGGCAAGACCCACAAGCCGCATGTGGAGCGCGCCAACTTCGTGGTGTTGCGCTCGCCCGACGTGCCTTCGATGCTGGTGGAGACGGCCTTCATCAGCAACCCGGACGAGGAAAAGAAACTCAAGGACCCAGGTCACCGCACCCGTCTGGCCGCCACCATCGTGGAAGGCGTGCGCGACTACTTCTCGGCGCAGCCGCCGCCGGGCACCTGGTTGGCGGCGAATGCCTCGCCGCGCGCGCGCCAACATGTGGTCAGCCGTGGTGAAACCCTCAGCCTCATCGCACAGCGCCACGGCGTCACGCTGGCCAACCTGCGTTCGGCCAATGCCATCAAGGGCGATGTAGTAAAGGTGGGGGACCGGCTGACGATTCCGCTGGCGATGGGTCCGGCGGGCTGAGACGCTTATCCCAGTTCGATGTGGTCCTGCGCGAGACGGGTCGTCAGCGCATCCATCACCGCCACCAGTTCGTCATGGCATTGCGCCGCGTCGATATTGTCGCGCAACGCGCCCTCGATGCGCCCGAACAACACCTGACGCAACTGGTCCTCGCTGCGCGCGCGGTGCAGCAGATCGTCCAGCACGTTCGAAAACTCCCCCGGCGTGGGTGACAGGCCGCTGCGCTCGAACAAGGCATTGAGCGCCTGGAACAGCGGCCGTGCCGTGGCGTCTAGGCCGTAGTCTTCGGGCCGGTAGTCGAGAAACGCACGCTGTGCATCGGTCCAGATGCGGAAGCTGGCGCGTGCCAGCGAGTGGTAGAGCGGCGTTTCGGAAATCAGCACCAGCAGCAACTGCCGCGGGTTGGCGGTTGCCAAGGCGTTGCCGTGCGCCCATTCGCCGCTGGTGATGAACTGGTGCAGGCGGATGTGTTCGGCAAAATCCGCCGCCTGCAACTGGTCCAGGATGAGGATGGCGCGTGCACCCTCGGAGTAGGCACAGGCCTCGGTCACGGCGCGTTCGAAGGCGCCCAGCGGAGCTTCCATCGGTTCAGCGCCATCCTGCTCGATCGAGCGGGGCGGGGCCGCGCGCACCTCGTCCCGGCTGAAGTCGTGATAGAGCACGTGCGGGTAGTCCAGCGCGTGCGCCAAGGCGGTGGCGAACGCGGTCTTGCGTCGCCCCGCCGCGCCGTCCACGTGCAATACCCGCAGATGCGACAGGGGGGTGTCGAACAGGCAGCGCAGGGCGAATTCGTAATCGTCGTTGGATTCGAATCCGTGCTGGGCGAGGGCGTGGCGCAGGTTCATTGGAGCGGTGTGCGGATCGGATGCGGGCCTGTCGCGCACCGTACCTGATCCGGTGCATCTGGCAAGTGCATCCCTCGGACGGATTTCCGCTCCCCTGCGGGAGGGGAGCGGAAGGATTCGGCCATGCCGGTCGATGCTCCGTGTGGCCTCAGGGCGACACCACCGTCACGCGGGTCTGGGGCGCGCTGCCGATCGCGGAAATCTGCGGGCGGTACATGTCTTCCACGCCGGGTGGCGGCACCACATAGGTGCCTGGCGAAACCGCGCGCACCAGGTAGAACAGCTTGGCGGTGGAACCACCCCAGAGCTTGATCGCGGCCACATAACGGTCGTCGCGGTATTCCTCGTGGCGAAGGTCCACGCCCCACTGGCGCTCGGAAAGCTCCACCTCGTCGATCACCAGATCGCCGAAGGCTTCATTGCCGCCCAGGGTCAGGTTCTCGATTTCCACGCCGCCGGGCAACAGGTCCACCACCAGAAGGTCGGGGCTGTATTCCTCGGCCTCCACCGTCAGCATCGCGATCAGGCTCTCGCCTTCGGTCAGTTGCGTGCCGGTGAACAGGCTGCCATCGGTGCGATACCAGGCGCGACGGATGCGCAGGCCCGATTCGGTGGGCGCTGGAGCGCTGTTCGAGTAGCCGACGACATCCTGCGACAGCCAGTGCGGGCCATCGCCTTCGAGTTCCAGGCCGACGCCGCGACGCAGGTCTTCCAGCGTCACCTCGCGCGATACCAGCGGGCGCCCGCTCAGCGCGTGCGTCTTGCCCGCGATGTCGAAGCGACCCTGCAAGCCGTCAGCGTCCTCCTTGAGCAGGGCACGACCGAGGCGGAAGATCGCCAGGCGTTCCTGCGTGCTGAAACCGTAGCTCGAACGCTGTGGCTGGCGCAGCTCGCGCGACAGGGTCATCACCCGTGCGCCGATTTCGTCGTCGGCGAGCCCGTTCTCGTACAGCAACGCCAGCAACAGCGCCTCGTCGCGCAGGTACGAGCCGTAGTCGCCGAGGTAGCCGGGGCGCTCGGACTTCATCGCCAGCGCGGCGGCTATCGCCGCCTTGGAGCGCGGTTCATCGCCGGCACGCTTGAGCGCGATGCCAAGTTGCACCAGGGGCAACGCCGTCATCGAGCGGTCGCGCTGATTGTCCCAGAGCGAGCGCAGCGTGCCCAGCGGCGCACGGTTCACCCGCGCCAGCACGTAGCCGGCGTAGGTGCTGGCGGCAAAGCGCAGATGGCGCGAATGGTCGTAGCTGTAGTAGCCGTCGCCGCCGGTGAGGATGTCCTCGTTGAGCCGCTTGAGCGCCTTCTCCAGCACCGTTTCCGGCACCGCGATGCCGTTTTCCTTCGCGGTGACCAGGATGTCGGCCACGTAGGCGGTCATCTGCGGCATCGGCGAGCTTTCGCCGGGCCAGAAACTGAACTGGCCGTTCTCGCGCTGCATCGATGTGATGCGCCCGAAGCCGACCTCGATCATCGTGGCCCGCTTGGTTTCGTCCAGTGGCTCCAGGCCGAACTTGCGGGACGTGGCGGCGTCCAGATCCACCAGCGGCCACAGTCGGCTGGAGGTCTGCTCGATGCAGCCGTAGGGATAGCCGATCAGCCCGTCGATGGCGCGGGTGAAGGGCAGCGGCGGCACCGCCGCCACACTGATCTGGGCCACGGCGGATTCGGGCAGCAGGCCGTCGAACAGGTTGGGCCCGAAGCGCAGCGACTGCGCACCGGAAACCTGCCGTGCCTGGCTGCGGCGCTCCGCCGGCCAGGCCGGGCGCACGGTGACTTCGAAGTTGCGCGTCAGGCTGGTGTCACCCGATTGGGCGGTGACGCTGAACTTGCCGACGCCGTGGCCACCGCTGGCGGTGAGCGGGAAGCTCAGTGTGGTGCGCGCGTTGTCGGCCAGCGTCACCTCGCGGGTCTGGCCACCGATGGAAACCGGCGAGCTGGCCTTCGTGCCCACCTGCCAGGTGGTGTCCTTGCCGCTCAGGTTGTGCAGATCCACGGTGAGCTGGGCGCGGTCGCCGGGGGCCAATACGCGCGGTGTGCTGACTTCCATCACCAGCGGTGCGCGCACGATGGTTTCGTCACCCGAGCGGGCGTAGCGGTCGGTGGAATAGGCCAGGGCCGCCACGCGCAGGGTGCCGTTGAAGTCCGGTGCGGTGAATTCGACACTGGCCTTGCCCTGCGCATCGAAGCGCACCGGCGCGGCGTGCAGGGCCACGGTCTGCACCTTGGCGGTGGGACGCCGGGCCTGTGGCAATGCCGCCAGCGCCGCATCGCCACCGTAGCGCAAGCGTGCGGAAACACCGTCCAGCGGGGCGATCACGCGCCCGTACAAATCGTAGGCGTCGACACTGAAACCGCGCTGGGCGAGGAAGTAGGACAGCGCATCGGGCAGCGGATAACCGGTGAGGTTGATGATGCCGAGATCGACCGCTTCCACCACCGCGTGCGCTTGCTGGCCGGCGAAATCCGGCGCGGAAAGCTCGACCCGCAGCGTTTCGCCCGGGCGCACCAGATCGGGCGAGGAGACCGCGAGCATGGCGTCACGGGCCTCGCGTGCCATCGGCAGATGGGCCACGCCGATGGCACGGTTCGGACCGCTGAGGTTGGCTTGGTCGGCAGGACGAAACACCAGGGCGGTCACGTAGACGTCGTGGCGCATGAACCTGGCATCCACCGGAATCTTCACCTGGGTGGAGCCGCGCAGTTGCACGTTGCTGCGGTAGAGCAGGGAATCCGATTCCACCAGCAGCACGCCGGGGCCGTCGTAGGGCGCCGTCAGGGTGACCACGGCCGTGTCGCCGGCACGATAGCCACTCTGGTCGAAGGCCACCTTGACCTTGTCCGGGCGCGCATCGAGGCCCTGGTTGTCGTTGTTCCAGCTCCAGCCGGCGGTGAACGGATAGCGCATCGTCAGCCCGTTGGCCGGGTCGGTGACTTCGAGGCGGTATTCGCCCCATTCAACGCGTGCGGAGAACTGTGCGGGCGCGCTGCCGTCGAAATCCACCGAAGCCTCGGCCTCGGTCTGGAAACGGCGGGTGAAATCGGTGTTCCAGCCGCTGCCGTCCACCCAGTGCCAGTGGTAGTCGCGCAACTCGCGCACCAGCTTCACCGCGAGGCCCTGCGCCGGTTTCAAGGTTCCATCCGGGTCGGATTTGACGATCTCGAAGGCCACCGTGCTGTTCGCGTTGGGGCCATCGTCCGGATCGAACAGTGGGCGCACGCCGACCAGCGCATCCGCCGGCCAGACCGCACGCACCAGCGAGCGACGCACCGCGCGGCCACCGGATTCGAACACGCTGCCGCTGACGATGACCTCGAACGGTGCCTTGGGCACCTCGCTGTCGGGCAATACCGGTACCGTCTCGTGCAGTTCGCCGGCATCGTCCAGATGGGTGTCGATGGCCTGCTCGGGTTCCTTTGGCAGCGAAATCGTCGGGTCGCCGAAGAAATAGCCCTTGAGCGTCGGCACCGCCTGCTTCAGCGGGCGGTACAGCACTTCGGCAAGGAAACGGTTGCCGGCGGCAGGCGCGCCGTAGAGATAGTCGGCATCCACGTCGATCGGCAAGGCGGCGCCGGGTGCAAGGCGCGGCTGGCTGGAATCGAGCACGAGCTTGAGGCGCTCGGGCAGGAACTCCTCCACCCGGAACTCGAAGCGCCCGACCGGATCGGCGGCGCTTGGATCAAGACGGAATTCGAGCGCCCAGCGACCGGTGGGGACATCGTCGGTCAGGGTGCGCTGGTAGCTGTAATAGCCCAGCTCGCCCGGTTCCAGCGGCAGGGTTGAGGTGCTCTTGCCATCGGGCTGGCGCAAGGTGGCGTAGAGCGTCTGGGCATCGGTGAGCGAGCGCCCGTCGAAGTCGCGCAACAGGGCGGAAACCTGCAACACCTCACCGGGGCGGAACAGATCGCGTCCGGACCAGGCATAGACATCCTGCGCGCTCTGGCGTCGGCCGGCCACCGCAAAATCGGACAGATCCAGTGCCGGCTGGTCGAACGACACCAGGGCCACTTCCGTACCCTGGCGGGCGATCAGCACCGCGTTGCCCTTGGGCAGGGCATCAAGCAAAGCGTGCCCGTCCGAATCCGTGCTGCCGCGTGCCAGTACCGAGCCTTTGCGGTTCTGCAGTTGCAGTTCAACCGCATTGCGCGCCTGGCCGCTGGCGAGCGAGGCTGCATGCACGAACAATCCGTCCTTCTCCACGCGCGCGTGCAGGCCGAGGTCGGTCACGTAGAAATACGTGCTTTCGTAGCTGTAGTCGAACGAGCCGGAGCGCCGCATCACCGCGAAATACACCCCGGGATCGCGCAGTTCGGCGATGTTCTGCACTGCCAGAAAATTCACCTGGCGCGTGTTTGTGCCGCCTTCCAGCGCAAAGCGATTGGCGTACACCGAGTCGGCCAGTGATTCGATGCTCTGCAACTCCCAGTTGCTGCGCGACTGGGTGCTGCCGAAGTCATCGAGGAAGCCGCTGAGCGACTTTTCCCTGACCCGGAAGAACTCGACATCCACTTCGCGCACATTGAGCGCGATCACCGGCAGGCCGCGTGTGCCCCGCGCCGGCAACACGCTGCCACGGCTGGCGAATCCCACCGTGGGCGGCAGATTGCCCGAATGGATTTCCAGGTCGGGCAGGGTGCCGAGGGTACGGCCATCGGGCGTGGCCAGGCCGGGCTTGAAGGACACGGTATAGGTCTTGTCGCCCTGCACGTAGGGGAAACGCAGGATGCGGGCGTCTTCATCGTCCAGCGCCCAGCTCCCTGAAACGTCGGCACCGTTGGCGTCACGCACCAGCAGCAGTTCGTCGAAGGGCAGGTCGGCCACCAGCGGTTGCGAAAACTCCAGTCGCAGCGCCGGGCGGCCATTGTGGCTTTCACCGCTGCCCTGGGTCAGCGCGAACGTGTCGTTCGCCACCGTCTCGGCCACCTGCGGCGTGGGCGGTGGAGCAGGTTCCTGCCGGTTGCAGCCCTGCAACAGCAACAAACCGAGCGAAAAGGCCAGCAGGCTGGCGGCGTGACGCAAGCGGCGGGGGAGAAACATGGATGCACCCGTTCGACAAAAGGACGGGTGCAGTATAGGCGACGCCTGTCACACTCTCGTGGCGATTTGCGGGCAGCGCCGGGGCGTGACGCGGTCCGTTCATGCTGCCGAAAGCGCGCGTGCCGCGCCGGGTCACATGGAGAGGGAAACTTCCACTCAGCCGGCGGCGGCTGCGGCGAATTCCTCGTAGGCCTCGATCACGTGCGAGGCGTACATCAGCGAGGGCCCGCCGCCCATGTAGACCGCGATCCCGAGCATTTCGCGCAGTTCCTCCGGCGTGCCGCCCAAGCGCACCAGGGCCTTGGCGTGGAAGCCGATGCAGTCGTCGCAGCGCGTGGCCACCGCGATGGCGAGTGCGATCAGTTCCTTGTTCTTCTCGCTGATGACGCCATCGGCCATCGCGGCCTTGGCGAGGGCGCCGAAGCCTTGCATCACCTCGGCGTTGTTCTGACGCAGCGGCGTCAGATGGCGGCTGGTGCGGGCGGTGAGTTCCTGGAAACGGGTGCTGGACATGGGGATGTTCCTGTTGGGGAATGGGTGCGGGGTTTACCGTGGCTTGCGTGCCACCAGATCGATCAGCGCCGACAGGCCGCGATGGCCCTGGCCTTCCTCGATCAGTGAATCGTGCGCCTCAAGATGCAGGAGCTCGAGATCCGCGAAGGATTCGCGCAGCAGATCGGCGGTGTAGAGGTTCTCCGCCACCGGCGGGCCGCCCGTGCCGTAGGAAAGCTGCTCGGTGCGATAGCCTTGGAGAATCAGCAAACCGCCAGGCTTCAGGCTTTCCACCATTGCCTTGAAGATGCGTTCGCGCAGCGCGGCGCCGGCGAACTGGATGAAGATGGCGGCGATGGCATCGAAGCGTTCCTTGCCGAAATCCCAGGTCGCAAGGTCCGCCTGCTCGGTGGTGATCGTCACACCGCGCGCGGCCGCCAGCGCCCGGGCCTTGGCCAAGCCCGACTCGGCGGCATCCACCGACAGCACATCCATGCCTTGCTCGGCCAGCCAGACGCCATTGCGGCCCTCGCCATCGGCCAGTGCCAGCACCTTCATGCCGGCGCTCAGGCGATGAGCCTGGCTGACCAGAAAAGTGTTGGGCGAGGTGCCATAGAAATAGTCGTTGCCGGACAGGCGTTCGTTCCAACGGGCGATTTCTGGTGATGACATGCAGGCTCCCGGATTGCGCGAATCGATGTTGGCCTTCAACCGCCGGATGGCGGGCGGCCGCCATGCATGTGGGGACGAGCGGTGACTATTTCCAGCCTTGTCGGATCGGCGTCGGGGCTCCGGCAGCCCCGGCGCGCGAATCTATGCGTCGAGCCTTCCGCGATGCAGCAGCAGGAATGCCGCCGGGATCACCAGCATCGAGAACAGGGGCGCGGTGACCATGCCGCCGATCATCGGGGCGGCGATGCGCTGCATGACTTCCGAACCGGCTCCCTGGCCGATGAAGAGCGGGAACAGGCCGGCGAGGATCACCGCGACGGTCATGGCCTTGGGGCGCACGCGTTGCACGGCGCCCTCGTGGATGGCGGCTTCGAGCAAGGCGAGGTCGGGCGATCCGGTCTCGGCCAGCCGCCTGCGCCAGGCTTGGCGCAGGTAGATCAGCATGATCACGCCGAACTCGGCGGCGAGTCCGCCCAAGGCGATGAAGCCGATCAGGGTGGCGACCGACACCGCGTGGCCCAGCAGCCAGATCAGCCACAGGCCGCCGACCAGGGACAACGGCAGGCTCAGGAGGATGATCAGGACTTCGCCGGGGTCGCGGAACACCATCCAGATCAGGATGAAGATGATCGCCAGTGCGATGGGTATCACCCAGCGCAGACGCTCGCCGGCCCGCTCCAGGTACTCGAACTGCCCCGACCAGCCGATGCTGTAGCCGGCCGGCAGTTTCACCTGGGCGGCCACGGCGCGTTGCAGGTCGGCCACCACCGAGCCCAGGTCGCGCCCGGCCACGTCGATGTAGACGTAGCCGGCAAGCCGGGCGTTCTCGCTGCGCAGCATGGGTGGCCCGGCGTGGATGGCGATGTCGGCAACCTGTCCGAGGGTGAGTTGCGTGCCACCGGGTGCGACCAGGGGCAGTTGTGCCAGCGCGGCCACCGAATCGCGCTGGGCGCGCGGGTAGCGCAGCACGATGGGGTGGCGCTCGCGTCCTTCGATGGTTTCACCGATGGGTTCGCCGCCCACCGCGACCGAGATGAGGCGTTGCACGTCGGCCTGGCTCAGGCCGTAGCGCGCGGCGCTTGCAGGGCGAAGTTTCACGTCCACATAGCGCCCGCCGCTGACGCGTTCCGCCAGTGCCGAAGCCACACCGGGCACCGCGCGCGCCACCTGTTCGATTTCGCGGCCGATGTCCTCGATCACGGCGAGGTCCGGGCCGCTGACCTTGGCGCCGATGGGGCTTTTGATGCCGGTGGCGAGCATGTCGATGCGGTTGCGGATCGGCGGGATCCAGAAGTTGGCCAGCCCGGGCACCTGCACCGCCGCATCGAGCTCCTCGCGCAGCTTTTCCGGCGTCATGCCAGGGCGCCATTGATCGCGTGGCTTGAAGCTGATGGTGGTTTCGAACATCTCGATGGGCGCGGGATCGGTGGCGGTTTCCGCGCGCCCGGCCTTGCCGAACACATGTTCGACCTCGGGCACGGTCTTGATCATGCGATCAGTCAGTTGCAGGAGCTGGCGCGCCTTGTCGGCGGAAAGCCCGGGCAGGGCGGTGGGCATGTAGATCAGGCTGCCCTCGTCCAGTGCGGGCATGAACTCGCTGCCGACGCGCGAGAGCGGGATCAAGGTGATGACCAGCAGCGCCGCGCCCAGTGCCAACGTGGCCCAGGGATGGCGCAGGGTGAGCCGCAACAGCGGGCGATACAGCGCGATCAGCACGCGATTGACCGGATTGTCGCGTTCGGGGCGGATGCGTCCGCGCACGAGGTAACCCATCAGCACCGGGATCAGCGTGACCGACAGGCCGGCGGCAGCGGCCATGGCATAGGTCTTGGTGTAGGCCAGCGGCGAGAACAGCCGGCCTTCCTGCGCCTGCAGTGCGAATACCGGCACGAAGGACAGGGTGATGACCAGCAGGCTGGCGAACAATGCCGGCCCGACCTCCGCCGCCGCCTGGCCGATCAGCCGCCAGTGCGCTTCGCCGCGCGGTGGTTCGCCGTGCTCCTCGTGCCAGTGTTCGAGGTGCTTGTGGGCGTTCTCGATCATCACCACGGCGCCGTCCACCATCGCGCCGATGGCGATGGCGATTCCGCCCAGCGAGAGCAGGTTGGCGCTGATGCCCTGCCACTGCATCACGATGAAGGCGGCGAGTATCCCCAGCGGCAGGGTCACCACGGCCACCAGCGCCGAGCGCAGGTGCCACAGGAACAGTGCGCACACCAGGGCCACCACGAGGAACTCCTCGGCCAGTTTGCCGGTGAGGTTGTGCACCGCATCCAGGATCAGTTCCGAGCGGTCGTAGACCGGCACGATTTCCACCCCGTCGGGCAGGCTGGCGGACAGTTCGGCCAGGCGCGCCTTGACCCGCTCAATGGCGCGCAAGGCGTCCGAGCCGGTGCGCAGCACGATGATGCCGCCGGCCACTTCGCCTTCGCCGTCGAGTTCGGCCAGGCCACGCCGGAAGATCGGCCCGCGCGTAACCTGCGCCACTTCGCCCAGCAGCACCGGCACGACGCCATCCATGGATACCGGAACCCGCTCGAAGTCTTCGCGGCTGCGCAGCCAGCCTTCGCTGCGCACCATCATGTCGGCTTCGCCCTGCTCGATCACCGAGCCGCCAGTGGCGCCGTTGGCTGAAGTGATCGCGGCCGAGAGCTGGTCGAAGCTGATGCCGCGCGCCGCCAGCGCGACCGGATCGGGCACGATCTGCCAGGCGCGCACTGCGCCGCCCACGCTGGCCACTTCGGCCACGTCCGGGATGGTCTTGAGCTCGTAACCGAGGAACCAGTCCTGCAACGCGCGAAGTTCGCCGATATCGTGCGTGCCGCTGCGGTCGACCAGGGCGTACTGATAGATCCAGCCCAGGCCCGTGGCGTCGGGCCCAAGCGCGGGATTGACCCCGGCGGGCAGCCGGTCGCGCACCTGGCTGAGGTATTCGAGCACACGTGAACGCGCCCAGTAGAGGTCGGTGGCGTCGTCGAACAGGATGTAGACGAAGGAATCGCCAAACATCGAGAAGGCACGCACCGAGCTGACGCCTGGCACCGAGAGCAGGGTGGTGGCCAGCGGGTAGGTGATCTGGTCCTCCACCACCTGCGGCGGCTGCCCGGCCCACTGGGTGCGCACGATGACCTGGGTGTCGGAAAGATCGGGCAGGGCATCGAGCGGGGTGTTCCGCACCGACCAGATGCCGATCACCGCCAGCAGCGCCGCCGCCATCAGCACCAGCGCGCGCTGGGCGATGCAGGCGTGGATCAGGCGCGCGATCACGGCTGCAGGTTCCCGCGGTGATGATGGTGATCGGCATGTGGGTCGGGGGCGCTGACTGCCGGCGCGGCGTCATCGTGATCCATCGAACCATGATCCATCGAACCATGATCCATCGAACCATGGTCCATCGAGCCGTGATCCATCGAGCCGTGATCCATCGAGCCGTGGTCCATCG
>CAZTXX010000005.1:0-34320 GCA_964617405.1 uncultured Aquimonas sp.
CCAGGAACGCGGCAATGGCCGGGTCTTCGTGCTCGGCATCGGCGCGGGTCACGACGACTTCACTGCCGCGAAGCTCGAACGCGAGCTTGCTGCCGGTATCGGCACCCAGTGCCTGGCGGATGGACTTGGGCAGCGTGATCTGGCCCTTGGAGGTCAGTGTGGCAACTTCGTGAATGGCGGGCATGGCGGCTCTCCTGATCGCAATGTCCATATAGTAAGGATATTTCCTTACATCATCAATATGAGGTCTCGGGCGGGTGCATCGAGGGTGGTGTCGGGCCTTGTGTACGCCGGTTCAATGACGTTTGTTGTTCGACAAATTGCCTGCTGTGTGGATCAATCAGCGTCCGCATCGACCCAGCGGGACAGCGCCTGGGTGACGGTTTCTCCGGGAAGGAACTCCTGTTCCAACCTGCCTTTTGGCAGTGCGAGCAGATGGCGATAGAAATCCCGCTCATGGTCTGACAAGCCATCCGGTGGTTCCGAACCGGCGGTGATCGGTTCCGACACCGCGAGTGCGGTGGCGTGACGCTCGAACAAGGCGCGCTCCATGAGCAGGGGTTGCAAGTGGGGTTGCAGGTTCCGGGCGCGGGCGAGCATGTGCAGGCCCCAGGTATCCATGTCGCCCCAGTAGCCCAGTTGGCGCTGGCGGAACCAATCCGCACGCAACCAGGTCAGGTCGAGCCCGGACCCGAGGACGGCGATGGTGTCGGGCAGTGCAGGCAACAGGTGCAGGCAGCGATCGTTTTCGATCAGCAGGATGTGACCGGCTGGCAATGGCGTGTCGATCAGTTCACGAGCACGCACGCGTTGCTGGGCAAAGGGCAGCAGTCCCGGCTCCAACGGCACGACCAGGAGCCAATGGTCGCCTTCATCCGCGGCATCCAGAAAGCTGGCAAGCCCGAGTTGGGAGGCCCGCCCTTCGAAGCGGATATCCAGCATCGCAGTCAGCAACCCGAGGTTGCGTTCGATGAACTTGCTGTCGATGCCGGCCAGTGCGAGGCTTCGCAGTGGCCGGCCGGCGGCAATGCCGGGTTCCAGTTCGAGGGTCAAGGTGGCCGCTTGAACGACCTCCTCGTCATGACGTTCCCGCCACAGGCTGCGCTGCCGGACCAGGAGCGGGCAAAAGCGTGGATCGACGCGGGCGAGCAGGTATCGAAGCCGCTTCTGTTCCAGTTTCACCTGGGCATCGCCCGATGCCTGTGCCCACTCCTCCGGCGAGGAGAGTTGCCAACGCAGTGGCAGTGACACCGGTTCGGCCGCACTGCGGAAGGTCGTGTCCTGCCACCGGACTTTGCCTGTCGTGACTGCACGCCAGCGTGCAATGTGTTCGCGAACCCGTGCTGTTTGGTGCGTGAACAGCGCGGGTGACGGACGGCCGATCGGGATTTCCATCGGCCAGTTTCGAGAATCGAGCAGATAAGCTTCGCGCTTGTCGGCATTGTGCCACTGCCGGGTCAGGAGGACGGCGAGTTCGTCAGGCGCCTTCAACGTCGTGCTCCTGCCGCCGGACGCGCTCGCGTGCATGCGCTTCCAGCGTTTCCCAGCTCAGCGAGGTCATGGTCGCCTGCGCGCCTTTGCGGTGGACGACGATGGCGGAACGGGTGTGTTCGCGCAACAGGCGCAGTTCCTTGTTCGGCGTGACGAAAAGCGGGTGCAGGCCGAACTCCGCCAGGGCGCGGATGATGCGCCCGGCTACCGCTTGGGAACTCTTGGAGAAGGCTTCGTCGAGCACGATGGTGCCGAACAATGGTCGCTGACGGCCTCGTGGGCACAAGGCGTAACTGAGCGAGGCGGTGAGCACGTAGCTGGCGATGATTTCCTTTTCGCCGCCGCTGCCGCCCTGGGAACTGGTGCGTTTCTCGATGATCTTGTCGCTGCCGCGTTCGATCACCAGAACGGCGAATTGCAGCCGGTACCGCGGATCGAGCAGGGCCAGAGCCCCCAGGGTCTTGCGCCGCTCCACGGCATCGCGCAACAGGCCGACAAGATCGGCCAAGGCGCGGTAGTGGCTTTCGCCCAGGTCGTCTTTGAGTTGGGCCGATCGCAGGTGGGCGCGGGCTTGCCGCAGGGTGCGCAGGCTCTCGTGCTCGACCCGCTGAGGTTCCAAGCGCAGGTAGCGGCCGGGCTGGAAGTCCACTCGTTCCAAGGTGGAGTTGAGGTCGGCGATGCGCTCCTCGATCACGGAGACCTCACTGTCGATCTCGCTGAGCAGTTGGGTCACGCCCTGATCGGAAGACTGATTGAGGTAGGCCAGGAAGCGCGAGAGTTTTTCCGGCAGCGCTTCGGTATCCAGCAGGCGCAGGCGTTCGCGGTAGGCGGGCACGTCCTGAAGATCGGTGCCCACTTCCGACAGCGCGCCGGTATCGGCCACCTTCGCTTTGCCCATGTCGCGGATCAGTTGCTGTTCGATGTTGTTCAGGCGATCCGACAGGCGCTTGATCTGTTGCTGGAGCTGATCGCTTTCCCGGCGTTCCAGTTCGTCAAGTTCGGCAGGATCGTCGGTTTGTGGAGGCGTGAGTTGCTGATCAACCCATGTCCTGTCGGCTTCGTCCAGGCCATTGCCGATGCGTTTTTCAATACGTCGCACCATATCGCCAGCCTGCTGGATGGCCTGCTCAAACACCTTGATCTGCGCCTGGAGTTCGATTTGCCTGTTGCGCAGGCCCTGCGTGGCTTTGCAGGCCGCCTCCCACTGAGTGCGTGCCTGCGCCAGATTCGATGCCGGGGCCGTCATGGCAGCCAGTTGCTCTTGCAGGTGCGTCAGTTCCGCTTGCGCGGTGGGCACGTCGACGTCGTCAAAGACGGTCTCGGCGATACGGTCGAACAGGGCAAGGGATTTCTGGGTGGCGTCCACATCCGCCTGTGCCTGACGCATGGTCTCCTGACTGGCGGCATGGCGTTGAGTCGCTTCGGTCAGGTCTTGTGCCAGACGTGCAAGCTGGTCGCGATTGTCGAAACCGGTCATCCAGTCACGATCCAGCGGTTTCTGGTCCTGCTTGTCGAAATAGCCGCTGCGCCCGGACATCAGGCCCTGCATGGTCATGGCGTGCGGCGTGCGGCGCAGGGTATCCACATCGCCCACGCAGCGCCGGTCGATGCCGGCGAGCAGGTGTTTCAGTGCCTGGCGATGGGCGTGCGGCTTGAAATTGAGCTTGCGGACGAAACCATCCTCAAGGAAGTGCACGTGTTCATCGATGGTATCGGCTTCACGCAGGCGAACGTGCAGGCGGTTGTCGCGTGCATTGATGAAGGCCAGTGCGGCGCGTGCGTGTTCGGGCGCGATCAGAAGGCGCAGGCGTTCGCTGCCGATGGCACGCTCGATGGCACCGCGCCAGACGGAATGTTCGGCCTGCACTTCCACCAGTTCGGCGACGAAGGGCAGGGCGGTGTCGTCCATGCCCAGATGCGCGGCGAGCAGGCTGCGAAAGCGTTGTTGTTCCACCGGGATGTTGGAGCTTGGGCGTCGTCTGGCTTCGGCCAGTTCCTGTTCGAGTCGCTCGCGTTCGGCCAGTTCGGCTTGCTGCTTGGCACCCATGTCCCATGCGATCTGTTTCTGCGCATTCCAGCGTTCGGTTTCTTCAGTGCGACGCTGCGCGATGGCGGTCTGGTTGGACTGGAAGCTGGTCCGCGTCAAGGCCTGATCCAGCCCGAGACTGCCCGCCCATGCCTGGTAGGGAGCTGCCTGACGCTGGCATTGGTCAAGCTTCTGCTGCTGCGTGCCGATATGGCTGCGCAGGGCTTCGATGCGTTGGCCACCGGCTTGCAGATAGGTCGCATGGGCGGTCTGTTCCTTGTCCTGGGCCAGTTTGAGTGTTCCGGACAGGGCTTCGGCCTGTTGTCGTTGCTCGGTCAACCGTGTTTTTTCGGTAGCCGCGCGGCGTTCCCACGCCGCAATGGCCTGTTCGCCGAACCAGCCGGGCAGGGCGGAAAGCAGGCGCTGGTATTGGTCTAGTCTGGTGGTGGTGTCCTGGTGCTCGTTCCAGCCCTTGTCGATGGGGAAAAGCGTGTCGCGCTGCCGACGCGCGGTTTCCAGTTCCTGCCGGATGCCGGCCAGGGTATCGAACTCGTCGGCCACGGCACGGGCAGCATCGAACATGGCGTGGTCATCGAGCACCAGTTCGCGAAACACCCTGTCGATGCTGTCGAGCTGCTTGAGGCCGGCGGCGCGATTGAGCAGGGCGAAGGCGTTTTCCCCGACCTCGAAGTGGTTGCGCAACCGTGCCAGGTAGGCTTGCTTGGTCTCGTAGACCTTGAAGCCCGGGCAGGTGCGCTCCAATTCCTTCAGCGCTCGTGCGCCGCCATCGCGGTGCGTTTCCAGCCATTCGTCCAAGCTTGGCGTGTCATCCTGGCAGAACAGCCAACGCCGCTTGAGGTCGGTCAACGCCGAACTGGTGCCGTCGAACCAGAACAGACCACCGATGCGCAACACGGATTCGCCGTTGCTGAAGCGCGCGGCGATAGCCGTAACGACAGGGCCAGTGCGGGCGATGTGTTCGTTGCCATCGCTGTCGTTGCCGGCACCGGACACGCCGCGCACATACGACACCAGATCACGATCACTGTCATGGCCGCCGGTGGAGGCAAGGTTGTAACGGGGGTTGGCGACCAGCAGGGTCATCAGGGCGTCGACCAGGGTGGTCTTGCCGCTGCCGGTGGGGCCGATGATCGCCGTGCCGGCCAGATCGATCTGCGCACCATGGCGACCGCCGAAAGCACCCCAGTCATATACGTCCAGGTGTGTGAGCACGCAGCTATCGGAAGCGAGCGTGGCCGAGATGCTCATTCGTCCACCTCGCTGACCGATGTCGGGCCAGTCCCGCTGTTGCTGGTCGCATCACGCAGCGCTTGCACCAGATGGGTGAGGTTCTCGGGATTGGCCAGATGGGCGATGATCGGGCGTATCGTCACCCGCTCCTGCTGGTCGACCTCGGAAACAATGCCGTGGCCTTTGAGCTGCTCCAGCAGGGTCAGCAGGCGTTTTCTTTCCTGGGCGTCGCTGCCCAGGTCGCCCAGGTAGGCCTGAAGATGTGGAATCAGGTCGTCGAGTGCGACACGGGCATCGCCGGCGCCGATACCGGCTTCCACTTCATGGGCAATGAATTGTTGGCGCAAAATCGCAACCAGCAGCGATTGCTCCAGGGTCAGGCGTTGCCGGCGCACCAGAGGATGCGACCATTCGTCGCCGTCCCGGTCGACCGTGTCGGCCACGACAATGAATGCCAAGCCGCGTATGTCATCGATGCGCAGTGCCAGTTCCAGCCAACTCAGCACCCGATCCACTTCGTCGCGATGCAGCAGCGCGTTGCGGTAGAGATTGGGTTTGCTGGATTCCTCCAGGAGTCCGAATTTCATCAGTTCCAGGAGCGTGGCCCGCACCGCTGCAGTGACATGGGTCTGTTCAGGCAACTTCGCGTCCGCGCCAGCGGAATGGACACTGTTGGCGAATCCGTTGGAGGTGGGCACGATGGGGTCGGTGCCTTCCGTGTGGGTCATGTCAGGGCTCCCATTCGAAGTGCTCGAACGCCGCCGGGTGGAGGATGAGCAACGGTACATGGAAGCGCAGGTTCTGGTCGTCCCGGGTGGTGAGATCCACGGTTTCGCTTTCTTCGCCGACGATACAGTCCGCTTCCCGCGCCATGCCCAACCACACGGCCAGGGACTCCAGGTCGTGCGTGGGTGGCAACCTTTGTGCCAGGCCGGCCAGGCTCAGTGGCTGATCGCCGTCGCGTATCGCTTCTACGGTGTCACGTACCAACGCCTCGCGATCGAGGCTGTCCAGCGAGGACCAGAACTCCTCGTCGATCTGGTCGATGTCGCCGGCCATGCGCTGCAGATCCAGGTCGCGCAGTGCCTGCTGGTCCAGAGACTTGAAGCGCAGTCGCTCCACCAGAGGCGGGCCGCCGCAAGCGATGGCGAGGGGCGGCAGACAGGCGGGTTGCCGACGTATCGAGGCGCGAGCCCAGTCCACGGCTTGGGCATGTCGAAAGACTTCGTTGAGCAGTTGTCCGACGCGATGATGCTCGGCTGCCAGGCCGGTGCGAAGAAAACTGCGGACATCACGCTCGCTGCGTGAGCGTGCGCGGATGACCGAGGCCGACTCCTTGATCATGCGCATCGCCAGCCAGCGCAGATCGGCCTGTTGTGACAGTGTCAATGCGACACCGGCCTGGGGATGTTGCAGAATGATGCGCAACCGGCGCTTCATCGCCTCCAGCTCGATTTCCTGTTGCAACTGCTGATGGAATGCCTGGAATACCCGGCCTTCGGCGGTTTCGAGCAAGCTGTCGTGACCATCGAGCAGCGTGTCGACAATCGCGCCGCGATGATGGCCTTCATTGACTATGGCGTGGCGCAGGCGCATGTCGGCATCGCGCCAGGAATCCTCGACCCGGCGAAAGTCCGCGCGCAGGCTGGTTGCCAAGGCGTAGAGGTCTCGGATTCCCTCGGTGGCCTCCGTGGCGTCGGCGACCTCGATCCGGCCGGCTTCCGCTTCCTCCAGTTCCTGTTGCAGATCGGTGATCTGCCGGCGCAGGTGGTCGGCCCGGCTCTGCGGATCGCGGTTCAGTCGTGCTTCCAGGCGTTCAATCTCGCGTTGGACGATCGCCAGTCGCGAGGCTGTCGAGGTCATGATGCGGCCGCCCAGCGCTTCCACGAAGCGCAGTGCGGTTTCCAGCGCATCGGTTGCGTAAAGCCGCCCCTCGCGCTCGATTACCAGGGCGCGCCGGATCCAGATGCGTAGTTCCTTGCGCGCCAACACGGCGGTGTCGCCACTGATTTCGAACTCGCTCAGCCCGGCGTGTCCAGCCAACAGCTCGGCCAGAGCCTGTTGAGCATCGTCGTAATCGACGCCGTCCTGGCTGTCTTCGAACAGCGATTGCAGGCAACTCAACACCAGTGGAGCCCGGCGTCCGGCCAGCAACTGCCAGGCGGGATTCTGCTGGCGGGCCAGGATGTAGGACTGGGTACGTTCGTGGCTGCTGCTGTCCATCACGCCGCTCGCTGGGGATAGGCCGGAGTTCAAGTGTCCGGGTGTTCTCACGGGGTGCGCAACGCCCGAGGCGCGGGTGCGATTTTGCCTTGCATTGTTGCCGCCATCGGCAAATGTGTCGGTGTGGTGCGGTGCAAAGTGGCGTGCTTCGCAGGCGCCATTTAGACTGGCAGGATCTGGAGTCGAGCCTGTCTCTGGATTGACAGAAATATAATTCATATTCAATCAATTGTTGTTTGACTTCGATTGCGCTCGACCCGCGCCATGATTCCTGCGGCGGCGACTCCGGATTCCGGGTCGCCGTTTTGCGTTCGGCCGGCGTGCAGGCAGTCGATGGGCTTGGAGGAAGGAGCAATGCGCGAAGAATCGGCTTTGTCGGTGCTGGGCTGGCGTGAGTGGGCGCGATTGTCTGCGCTCGGTGGCGTGATGGTCGTGGCGAAGATCGACAGCGGCGCGCGCAGTTGCGCGCTGCATGTGACGTGGCAGCGCGAACGACAAGTGGCCGGGCAGGACACCGTGGAGTTCGCCCTGCACGATCCGGAAGACGGAATCGAGCAGGTCTTCCAGCTTCCGGTGGTGGACCGGCGCGGTGTCACCGCGGCCAGCGGTCAACGGGAGTGGCGCACCTTCGTGCGCACCTGGTTGCAACTGGGGGACTGGCGGCGCGAAGTGGAAATCGGCCTGACCAACCGGCATCTCCTGCGCCATCGCATGCTGATCGGGCGCAGTGCTCTGGTCGGCCACTGGTTGATTGATCCGGGACGCACCTTCCTGCTGGGGGACCTCGGGGCAACGGCATGAAGCTTGTCATCCTTTCACAGGATCCACGGCTGCATTCCACCCGTCGCCTGTTGCAGGCCGCGCGCGCCCGGGGCCATTCGGTGCAGGTGGTGGAGCCGATGCGATGCCGGATCCGGATCGCCTGCGGCGCGCTCGCGCTTGATTACGCCGGGCGGGCGTTGGGGAAGGTCGATGCGCTCATCCCCCGCGTGGGCGCGTCGGCGCCGCGTCATGCCCTGGCGGTGGTGCGCCAGTTCGAGCTGATGGGGGTGCCCGTTGGCAACACCGCCGACGCCATCGCCTGCGCGCGCGACAAGTTGCGCTGCCACCAGCTGCTGGCGGCGCAGGGGCTGGACCTGCCCCTTACCGAAGCCGGTGAGGAGGCGGGCCACGCTGCGGCGGGCTTGGCGCCACCCCTGGTCGTCAAACTCAACGAGGGCAGCCAGGGTGTAGGTGTGATGCTGGCTGAAAGCATGCCGGCTGCGCGCAGCCTGGTGGACGCCTTGCAGGGCCTGCGTGCGGAATTCTTCCTGCAGGCGCATGTTTCCGATGCGCAGGATCTGCGCTGCCTGGTCATCGGCGACCGGGTGGTGGCCGCGATGCGGCGTCAGCCGCGCAGCGATGATTTCCGTGCCAACCTGCATTGCGGTGGCGCCGCCGACCCGGTCGTGCTCGATGCGCAGGAGGAGCGTGTCGCAATCCGCGCCGCGCGGATCGTGGGCCTGCGGGTTGCCGGCGTGGACCTGCTGCGTACCGCACAGGGCCCGCTGGTGCTGGAGGTCAATGCCTCGCCGGGCCTGCAAGGCATCGAGGCGGTGACCGGGGTTGACGTGGCGGGTGCGATCATCGAGGACGTGGTCCAGCGTGCTGCCGCCACAGCCTGAACCGGACACATGGATTAACAATTCCCTGCGTCCGGCTTAACGCTTTGCTTACCGCTGCGGGCGTAGCGTGGCCTCACCACGGTGTGGTACGACACTCCTGCAACCTGAAATGGTTGGAAGATCGTGGTGATCGGGGCAGACCCTTCGGCCCGCTTGAACGGCACATCGCCGGCTCAGCGGGCCTTTTTCTTGCCCGGCGGCCGCTGGCGGGCCGATTTGGCTATGCTGGCGGCAGGGCATTCGCCATACCGGAACGACCATGCGCATCCTCGTCATCGAAGACAATACCGATATCGCCGCCAACCTCGGCGACTACCTTGAAGACCGCGGCCATACCGTCGATTTTGCCGCCGACGGCATCACCGGGCTGCACCGAGCGGTGGTGGACGATTTCGACGCGATCATCCTGGATCTCAACCTGCCGGGCATGGATGGCCTGGAGGTGTGTCGCAAACTGCGCCAGGAGGCACACAAGGACACCCCGGTGTTGATGCTGACCGCGCGTGACGCGTTGGAGCAGAAGCTGGCCGGTTTCGAGTCGGGTGCCGATGATTACCTGGTCAAACCCTTCGCATTGCAGGAGCTGGAGGCGCGTCTGGGCGTGCTGTTGCGGCGTGGGCGCGGCACGGTTTCGCGCCTGCTGAGCGTCGCCGATCTGGAATACAACCTCGATACGCTGGAAGTGCATCGTGCCGGCAAGGCCATCACGCTCAATCCCACCGCGCTCAAGATCCTCCAGGTGCTGATGGAGGTCTCGCCGGCGGTGGTCACCCGGCAGGATCTGGAAACCCGCGTCTGGGGTGAGGAACTGCCCGATTCCGACAGCCTGCGGGTGCATATCCATGGCCTGCGCGCGGCGATCGACAAGCCGTTCGGGCGGCCGCTGATCCACACCCGGCACGGCATCGGTTACCGTCTCGTGGATCTCGAAGCGTCGGCGTGAACGGGCCCGTGGTGAGCGTCGAGTCCACGCGGCCCAGGCACCGCCAGCGCCTGCGGGCGCGCATCGTGGTGTCCTTCCTGTTGCTGGGCTTCGGCCTGACGACGCTGTTCGCCGCATCCACCCTGGTGTTGCGCGAGCGTATCGAGAACCAGCTCGTGGTCGACTGGCTCGGCGCCGAGGCCAACAGTTTCCTGGAGTTCAAGCGCGAGAATCCCTCCGAGGACGCTGCGTACGGGTTGCAGGAGCAGCAGATCGAGATGTTCGTGTTCCGTCCCGGCAGCCCGCAGATTCCGCTGGCCTGGCGTGACCTGCCGGCGGGCGTGCATGACTGGCGCGATCCGGACGCGCGCGGGCGCAATGCCGATTTCAAGCTGGCGGTGGCGCGTGCGCCCGATCTGGTCACCTTCATCAAATATGGCTACGGCCGGCAGGCACTGAGCGCCCAGCAACTTTCGGTTTTGCTCGGGATCAGCGTGGTGGTCTTCACCCTGCTGGCCTGGTTGATCGGCTTGTGGTCCTCGCGCCGGGTGATGCGCCCGGTGGCCGATCTGGCGGCGCATGTCGAGGCGTTCCGGAGCGATGCGCCGCGCACCGCGCTGGCGCCGCATTTTGCCGCGGACGAGGTGGGCCAGTTGGCGCAGGCGCTGGACGACTATGCCGACCAGCTCGTCGAGCGGGTGACGCGTGATCGTGAATTCAACGCCGATGTCAGTCATGAGCTGCGCACCCCGCTGGCGGTGATCGGCGGGGCGACCGAGTTGTTGCTTTCTGCCCCCGATCTTGGCGAAAAGGCCCGTCAGCGTCTGCTGCGCATCGAGCGTGCCACGCGCCAGTGCACCGATCTGACCACGGCCTTGCTGATGCTCTCGCGCAACGAGCGCGGCACCGGGCGCACCGACATGCGCAAGCTGGTCGAGGCGCAGGTCGAGGCCAACCGCATCCATATCGCCAACAAGCCGGTGACCCTGCGTGTGGACGGTCAGCACGATGTCTTCATCGACGTGCCTGAAGCGGTGCTGTCGGTGGCATTGGGCAACCTGATCGGCAATGCCTGCAAGTACACCCTGGAGGGCGAAGTCGCGGTGCTGGTGCTGGCCGACCACGTCGAGGTGATCGACACCGGGCCGGGCATCGACGCGGAGGATGCGGAGCAACTGTTCCAGCGCGGCTACCGCGGTTCGACTTCGGCGGGCAGCAAGGGCGCCGGCATCGGGCTCGCGATCGTGCGTCGCCTGTGCGCGCTTTATGACTGGGAAGTCCGCCTGATGCCGCGCACCGATCGGCGTGGCAGTGTCGCGGTACTCAGTTTCGACGGGCAGTCGCGCGCACGCGTTTGAGCGTCCGGCTCAGAAATGCAGCCACCAGCAGCCGGCGTGGCGGATCACGCCGAGGGTGGCCAGCTCCGGTGCCTGCTGGCTGATGCCACCCTCGTGGAAGGCCATGATCCGCACTCCGAGCGGATCCTCCGGCGGCAAGCCCGGATAGGCTTGCGGGTCGTACACCACGAAAGCGGCGTCCGGATAGAGCAACTCGGCCGATCCATCGGACTGCGCCACGATCATTTCCAGACGATCCATCACGCTGCGCGCGCTCCACTTCCCCATCCCGGGCCAGTGGTACAGGCCGGCGAGGCCGTTGATGTCGCGGGTTTCCAGCATGCGGCGCAGGCTGGCCAACAGGAGTTCCGGGGTTCGCGGGCAGTCCGTCGCGACCGGGCCGTAGGACGACAGCGGCGGTTCTGCCAGAGGTGTATCGATGGGCGTCGTCACCTGCCCGTCGATCATGTGTGCTGACGACTCCTGGGTTTGCACCTCGCGCGCATCGAAGTGCTCGCAACTTCGATCGGTGTAGATCGTGGTGCCATCCGCCGCAATGCAGCGGCGCACGGCGGCCTGTGCCGTGGCGGTCACCAACACACAGGCCAGGGCGGCGAGGAACAGAAGGAATGCACGCATGGCGCGAGCTTATCGCGAGCCGGTGGCCAGGTGTCAGCGCAGTTGTTCCAGCACCGCCAGGGTGGGTTTGGAAAGGTTCAATGTGTAGAAGTGCAGCCCCGGTGCCCCGCCTTCCAGCAGGCGCCGGCAGAGGGCGGCCACCGCATCGGTGGCGAAGGCGCGGATGCTGGCGGTGTCATCGGCATAGGCCAGCATCCGGCGTTGCATCCAGCGCGGGATTTCCGCGCCGCACAGTTCGGAGAAACGGCGCAGCTGGCTGAAATTGGAGATCGGCATGATGCCCGGGACGATCGGGATATCCACACCGAGTTTGTGCGCGTCGTCGAGGAAACGGAAATAGGCGTCCGCGTTGTAGAAATACTGGGTGATCGCGCCGTCCGCACCGGCGTCCACCTTCTGTTTGAAGTGCGCGATGTCGCGGAAGGCGTCTTCGGCCTGCGGGTGGGTTTCGGGGTAGCACGCGACCTTGATCCGGAACCAGTCGCCGTGGCGCGCGCGGATGAACTCCACCAGTTCGCTGGCATAGCGGAAGTCGCCGGTGCGCGCCATGCCCGAAGGCAAGTCGCCACGCAAGGCCACGATGCGCCGGCAGCCGGCGTCGCGGTAGCTGTCCAGCAGCTCCGCCAGTTCGGCGCGGCTTCCACCCACGCAGGAAACGTGGGGCGCGGCATCAAGGCCGTGACTGGTGCGCAAGTCGGCCACCGTGTCGGGCGTGTAGCTGAGGGTCGAGCCGCCCGCGCCAAAGGTCACCGAGACGTAGTGCGGCGACACCTGCGCCAGCTTTTCGGCAACGCGATGCAGCTGGGCGCGCTGGTCGTCGGTCTTGGGCGGGTAGAACTCGAAGCTGATGGCGGGCATGGAGCGGCTCTGTCTCGGGGTGGGCGGCAGAGTCTATCGCTTCATCGCGATGAAAGGAAACAGTTTGTGCTGCGAGGGTGGATGAGAGGCGTGAAACGCGGAAGGCCCGCGCGAGGCGGGCCTTCCGGAGAACGATGACGCGGATAGGACGGCGGGTGTGTTGCCGCCGGCCCCTTGCGGCTCTTATCCCAGCGCCTGTTCGATCTGCGGCAGCAGGGTGAACAGGTCACCCACCAGGCCGATGTCGGCCACTTCGAAGATCGGTGCGTCGGCGTCCTTGTTGATCGCCACGATGGTGCCGGCGTCCTTGATGCCCGTCAGATGCTGGATGGCGCCGGAGATGCCGACGGCCACATAGAGTTCGGGCGCGATGATCTTGCCGGTCTGGCCGACCTGCAATTCGTTGGGCACGTAACCGGCATCAACCGCGGCACGCGATGCGCCCACGGCGGCGTTCAGGCGGTCGGCGAGGTGGTAGACGATCTGGAAGTTCTCCGCCGAACCCACGCCACGCCCGCCCGAGACCACGCGCGCGGCACTTTGCAGGTCGGGACGGTCGGACTTGCCGGCAGCGAGGCCGACGTAACGGGTGTGGCCGGGCAGTGCCACATCCAGCGCCACGGCACGTACCGTGGCGTTTCCGCCCTGGCCCGCAGCCGGCCACGAGGCCACGCGCACGGTGGCCACGACGGTCTGGTTCGCGGGGGCTTCGACCGTGATGATGGCATTGCCGGCATAGATCGGGCGGGTAAACGTGCGCGCGTCCTGAACGGACATCACATCGCTGACCTGCGCCACGCCGAGCAGGGCGGCGACGCAGGGCATCACGTCCTTGCCGAAGGTGGTGGAGGGGCCGAAGACGTGGCTGTAGCCAGCCGCGACTTGGGCGATCTGGGGGGCCAGTACCTGCGCCAGCGGCTGCGCGTTGGCCGGGTTGGTGACGGTGAGCACTTCATTGACGCCCTCGATCTTCGTCGCGGCGGCGGCGATCGCGTCGGGGGCATCGGAGAGTACGAGCACGTCGATGCTGTCGGGTGACAGCGCGCGCGCGGCGGACACCGTCTTGGCGGTGGCCGGGAGGTTGAGTTGGCCGTTCAGGTGCTCGGCAACGATCAGAACCTTGGACATGTCGGTTTCCTTGTTTTTGCAACCGTAGGTGGAACCGCCTTGGGCGATTCGACCGATGTTCTTGCAGGAAGGTGGAATCCGCTGCGCGGGTTCCACCCTGCGTGGATTACAGCAGGCCCTTGGCCTTCAGCGCGGCGACCAGCTCCTCGGCATCCTTCACCATCACGCCGCGGCTGCGCTTGGCCGGCGCCTCGTACTTCGTGGTGGTGAGGAAATCCCCCGATCCGACACCAAGCTCGGCCAGCGGCAGGGTTTCCAGCGGCTTGCTCTTGGCCTTCATGATGTCGGGCAGCTTGATGAAGCGCGGCTCGTTGAGGCGAAGATCCGTGGTGATGACCGCCGGCAGGTCCACTTCCAGGGTTTCCAGACCGGCATCGACCTCGCGCACGACGGTGGCCTTGCCGTCGGCCACATCGACCTTGCTGGCGAAGGTGGCCTGCGGGCGGCCCCAGAGCGTGGCCAGCATCTGGCCGGTCTGGTTGGCGTCATCGTCGATCGCCTGCTTGCCCAGCAGCACCATGTCCGGCTGTTCCTTCTCGATCAGCTTGAGCAGCGCCCGCGCCGCGGTCAGTGGTTGCACCGCGCCGTCACTCACCACATGGATGGCGCGGTTGGCACCCATCGCCAGACCATTGCGCAGGTGTGCCTGGGCATCGGCGGGGGCGATGCTGGCCACGACGACCTCGGTGGCCACGCCCTTTTCGCGCAGCCGCAGCGCTTCTTCCAGCGCGATGTCGTCAAAGGGGTTGGGCGAGAGTTTCACGCCGTCGGTCACCACGCCGGTGCCGTCGGGCTTGACCTGGATGCGCACGTTGAAATCCACCACGCGCTTGTAGCCGACCAGAATCTTCATCGAGTCATGTTTCCTGAACAGTGGAGAGGAATCGGGCCACCCGGATACAGGCTACAGGCGGCATGCGCGCGATTGTATCGCGGCAGGTCCGAGGAAATGCTCCAGCCCCGGTCTCGCCTGATTGCCGGGTGTCTCAGCCGCGCCGCGCGGTGTGATCGGTGTCCGGCGCGAAGCGGTAGAAGAGGTTGGGTTCGGAGATCAGATAGATGGTGTCGTCCGGGCCGGTGGTGATGCCTTCGGGTTGCGGCACCTTGCTGTTCAGGTCGTGACTGCCAGACCAGAGCGTCATGACGCCCAGCACGTGCCCATCGCGCGAATATTCGGTGAGCACAGCCGATTCCTCGCTCAGCGCGAGCAGGTTTCCGGTGCGCTCGTGCACGTGCAAGGAGGCGAGATCGCCGCCCAATGTCCCGAGCCAGGCCAAGGGCTTCCATCGGCGTGCATCCAACGTTTCCGGCAGCGAGGTCGCACCAGGTTGGATGCCGCGTATCGCCAGCACCCGCGCCGGCCATTTCTCGTTGGCGACCAGCAGTTCGCCATGTGTCTGATCCCAGGAGAGCCCTTCCAGGCCCAGATTGCGCAATGTCCCCATCGCTGATGGCAGAGTGATGGCGCCTTCCAGGGTCACGGCGTCGCCGGACTCGGGAATCCGCACCCAGTGGATGCGGCTGTCACGTTCGTCGCTGATCAGGAAACGATCGCCCTCGACGTGGGCGATACCCTCGGCATCGCGGATCGAAGGCAGCGGGAATTGACGCAGCAGATCGCCTTCAAGCGACAACTCCACCAGCGTGGCCGGGCGGTTGATGGTGGCGAACAGGGTATGGGTCTGCGGGCTGAAGGTCAGGCCCGAGAGATTGCGGCTCAAGCCCGCGATCGGGCGCGCCTCGATCACGGCGCGATAGCCCGGCAGCCCCAGCGAGGGTGACTGCGCGTGCGCATCGGATTGGTGCGCGAAAGCGCGATGGAACAGGATGCGTGGCAGGTCGAAGTTGAGCAGCGCCAGCGCCACAAGGGCGGCGGCGATCAGGCCGAGATGCTTGAGGTGGACATATCGCATGGCGGTCCATGTTCTGGGGATTCTTGCGACGGAACCCGACGTATACCGACTTGCCTGAGGCGCAACCAGCTGGCAAACGGCTGCCCGGTTCGGCGCGGCACGGTGGTTGCCGCGCATTCTCCGGATTTGCGTGAACGCAGGCAAACCCGCACCATGCCGGCTCATTCTCCGGAGCCAGGCCCGATGACCGAAACAGCCGATTCCCTGCGTCACGCGCCACTGGTTTGCGTGTTGCATGCGCTGGCCGCGGGCCAGGTGTCGAGCGCGGCGCTGACACGGTCCTGCCTCGACGCCATCGGGCGTGACCGTGATCTCAATGCATGGCTGCATGTGGATACGGCGGGCGCGATCGCCGCAGCACAAGCCTCCGATGCGCGCCGCGCCTCGGGTGCGCCGCTCGGGCGTCTGGATGGTGTCCCGCTGGCCATCAAGGACAATATCGATGTGGCTGGAATGCCGACCAGTCTCGGCTTGCCGTCAGCCGGGATCGCGCCTGCGGCCGAGGACGCTTTCATCGTGGCGCGCCTGCGCGGTGCGGGGGCGGTGCTGCTGGGCAAAACCAACCTCGACGAGGCCACCCTCGGTACGGTTGGGCGCAATGTGCACCATGGCGACGTGCGCAATCCGGTATTTCCCGATCGCGTCAGCGGCGGCTCTTCGGCGGGTTCCGCGGTGGCGGTCGCGGCCGGCCATGCGGTGGCCGCGCTGGGCTCGGATACGCTCGGTTCGATCCGCATTCCCGCCGCGTTCTGCGGCGTGGTGGGGCACAAGCCGAGCTTCGGCGAATTGTCCTGTCGCGGGCTCGAGCCTTCGTTGCGCCGCCTCGATTGCCCCGGCGTCATCGCCCGCAGTGTGGAGGACATCGCACCGATGCTGCAGGTGATGGCGGGCTACGATGCGGGCGATCCGCGTTCGCGCCGCCGCCGTGTGCCCTTGGCGGTGCCCGACTGGCACCCGGCCACCTTGCGCATCGGCGTGCTGGCCGAGCCCGCTTCGCTGGGTTGCGCACCCGAGATCGCCATGGCCTTCGAGACCGCGATCAAACGGGCGGGTGGACTGTTGGGCAACGCCGAACTCACCCGTTTCGAACTCGCACCGCTCGATGTGGCCGCGGCCCGGCGTGCTGCGCTGTTGATGATGGAAGCCGAGTTGCTGGCCGCGCATGACCGCCTGCCGGAACTGGCCTCACCCCAGCTGGCCGCCCTGCTGGACTACGCACAGCGCAAGTCCGCCGTCGACTTTGCCCGCGCCGACCGCCGTCTTGATGCCCATGTGGTCCGGGTCCGCCGGCTGTTCGAGCGCTACGATGCATTGTTGTTGCCGGTATCGCCGTTGTCGCCTCCCCGGATCGACGAACCGGAACCCGCCGCCCTCGCCGATTTCACCGCCCTGGCCTCGTTGGCCGGCTGTCCGGCACTGGCATTGCCGTTGGAAGGCGGTGCCGGGCTGCAACTGGTGGGCTTGCCGGGCAGTGATCTGCGCCTGTTGGAGCTGGGGGCGCTGATGGCAGCGGTGGTTGAAGCGGGTGATCTGGTGGATTGACGGAAAGGCGTGATCCTGGTGCCCGCGCCCTATGCCGCCAGCATCAGCACCACGCCGGAGATCGTCAGCGTCACCCCGAGCACGCCCTGGCGCCCCAGGGGTTCGCGCAGCCACCACCAGGCGAGGAGCACGATGAAGATCGACGAGGTTTCGTTGAGCATCGCCGCGACCGAGGCCGGCGCATATTTGTAGCCGGCCAGCCACAGCACCATGGAAAGGCATTGCCCGGTGAAGGCCGCCGCGATCAGCAGCTTCCAGTTCACCTGGTGTCGCTTTGGCCAGAGCGTACGCCACTGCCCGCGAAGCACGCCGATCAACAGCAAGCCCGCGAGTGCGCCCACGATGCGAAGCAGGGTCACCCAGCCCAGCGGTTGGGTTTCCAGCACCGGCTTAATCAGCACGATCGCCACGGCCATCAGCACGATGGCGGTCACGCCCAGGGTGATCGCGCCAGCGTGTGATTGCACCAGGGCGGACATGCGCGAACGTCCGGGATCGGGAGGCGGCACCGGCTCGGGCGGTGGTACCGGCTCACCCACCACAACCGGCGCCGGCGCGGGCCGGTGGGCGACGACGGCAACACCGGCCATCACCAGCAGGAAGCCTGCGATCTGCCAGATCCCGAGCCGCTCGCCCAGGAAAGTCACCGACAACACGATGACCAGGGGGCTGTAGGCATTGCCGATCACGCCCATGCGCGCGGCACCGAGGCGCGAGAGGGCAATGAAGTACAGGGTGTCGGCCGCCGCGATCCCGAGGAAGCCGCTGGCCAGCGAAATGATCACGTCGCTGGCTCTGAAGTGGGGCAGGGCGGTGCCGTGCAGCACCCAGGGCAGGGGCAGCAACATCACCAGGACGAGGCTGTTCTTGGCGAAGTTGAGGGTCAGCGCAGGCAGGCGCTCCACCAGCTTGCGGTACAGGATCACGCCGACGGCCCAGACCGCCGCACTCATGAGGGAATAGGCTTCGCCGGGTCCGATATGCATCCAGCCATTATCAGGCACGACGCTTTCGCAATGTGTGCATGTGGCGGCGATTCATTCACGGGAACCTCTTGCTGCGCATACTGCGCAACCTTTCGAGCGGCGCAGATGCCGCTCCAGACCACTCGCCCCGATGACCCACTATCCCTACGCCGATCGCGTGCGCTTCCTGATCGAGCTGGCCACGCGCCTGCACACCTATGGCACCACCGCGCAGCGCCTCGAGGCCGCGCTCAGCGGCGTCGCGGCCCGGCTCGGACTGCGCTGTGCGCCGTGGGCCAACCCCACCGGTCTGATCCTGGCGCTCTCGGATGCGAACCAGTCGGATCTGCTTACCGGCACCACCCACGTGATCCGGCTGGCACCGGGCGATGTTGATCTGAACAAACTGTGTGAAACCGACGCCATCGCCGAGCGCACCTTGAGCGGAGAGATGAATGTCTCTGAGGCCATCGATGCCTTGCATGCGCTGGATCGGCCCTCGCGCCTTGGCGAGAAGACCCTGTTCGTGGCGGGTTTTGGTGTGGTGTCGGCGGCGGTGGCCACGTTGTTTCGCGGCACCGTGCCCGATGTGCTGGCATCGGGTGGCATCGGCCTGGTCATCGGCTGGTTGTGCCTGCTGAGTGCGGGCCGGCCGCGCCTGTTCGAGGCGCTTGAGCTGATCGCCGGACTCTTCGCGACCCTGATGGCGGTCACGATCGCCAGCTTCTTCGTGCCGCTCTCGCACAAGATCGTGGTGGTGGCTTCGCTGATCGTCCTGCTGCCCGGCCTGACCCTGGCCAACGCAGTCTCGGAGTTGACCAGCCAGCAGTGGGTTTCAGGCACGGCGCGCTTTGCCGGTGCCATGGCGGTGCTGCTGAAGCTTGCTTTCGGCAGCCTCATGGCCTCGCAGTTGGCGTTGATGCTGCACTGGACGCCACTGCCCTATCATGAGGCGGATTTGCCGGGCTGGGCCGAATGGCTCGCCCTGGTCGCCGCCGCCTGGGGGTTTGCGGTGCTGTTCAAGGCGTCGCGGCGCGATTATCTTCTGGTGATGATGGCCGCGATCGCGGCGTATCTGGTCACGCGGTTTGCGGGAGCCTGGTTGTCCGCCAGTGCGGCGATATTCGTGGCCAGCGTGGTGATTACCGTGGCCGGCAACCTGTATGCGCGTGGCTTCAATCGCCCGGGCGCGCTGATCCGGGTGCCGGGCATCATCCTGATGGTGCCTGGCAGCGTGGGCTTCCGCGGAATCAGTTCGATATTCGAGCAGGAGATCACGCTGGGGCTGGATACCGGCGTGCAACTGGCGACGATACTGGTGGCCCTGGTGGGTGGCATGCTGATCGGCAACGTGTTGGCACCGGCCAGAAGCAATTTGTGAGTTGCTCAAGGAAAACCCCCGCGGCAGGCGGGGGTTTTCGATGCTTGCAAAACGGCGGTGGTTGATTCACTCGGGAATCAACAGGTCTTCACGTGACTTGCCGGCGTCGATCAGTGCGTTGAACCAGAGCGGCGACTTGCCGCGCCCGGTCCAGGTCTGCTCGTGGTTCTCAGGATTGCGGTACTTGGGGGCCACCTTGCGGCCGGCAGCCTTCGAGGCGGCGCGGCGGCGGGGGGTCTTGGCGGCGGCGGGCGTGCTGGCCGATGCCGTGCCGAAGAGTTCGCTGATCGTATACCCCTCGTTGCGCGCCAGCTTGGTCAGCTTGCTGCGAACCTGGGCGATGGGTGCGCGTTTCTTCTTGCGCTTGGCTTCGCGCGTTGCTTCGGTAATCAGTTTTTGCAACGCCTTGGGGGTCATGGCCGAGAAATCGATGCTCATGAAAACTCCTTGAAATGGATGGATGACCGACACAATGGCCCCCGTCGGCATTATTGCCCATCTGGGGGATACGCGCGAGGTTAATACCGCCATTCGATACTGACAAGTGCGTATTTGCACGCAATGCGCAGGTCCGTGGGTGGCAGCGACAGGTAAAATGCCGATGCCGGTCACGCAATGGACATGGCCCTGCTTGCCGTGGTGTGCACAACACGATAGCGTTGGCGGATCGGGTGGTGCCCGATGTTCAGGGGCGGCAGGAGAGCGAGTGTGGGACTTCTTGATGAGCTGGAGCAGGAGGCCGCGCGCCTGAAGGCCGGGGGTGGCGACGAGGCCGCGCGCGAGGCCCGGCAGCTGGCCTGGGAGGATGGGTTGAAGCCGGCGGCCGAACGCCTTGGCGAATATCTGGGGCGCCTGGCCGGCAATCTCAGTGCCGCGCGCCGGCGTATCCGACTGGTTTACACAATCGCCGGTTACGGCGATGCGGTGGCTTTCGGCGAGGCACCGTTCGAATGCCGCGTGACCCCCGGTGCGACCCAGGTGGAAATGGAGTTTTCATTTGCCGCCCAGGTATCCCCGGAAGAAAGCAGCCTGGTGGTGGCCGAAACACCGGGCAAGGTTCGACTGATCGGTGGCCTGCTGCAGAACCATCACCTGTCCGGCCTGCACGATGTGGTCAAGAACGCCAATGGCGAGGTGGTGTCGGGACGTTTCCAGGCGCGTGGTCGTGTACCGGTCAGACTGCACGCGATTGCCAGTCAGGAATCGGGCCAGCTCAAGCTGACGCTCACCAATGTCGAGGCGTTCGGTACCGTGCACCGCAGTCTGACGGCGGATGCCCTGACCGAGGAAACCTTCGACGCGCTGGGCCGCTACCTGTTGCGTGAAAACGCCCATTTCGGGCGGGAAAAGGTGGGGGCCGACCTGCGTCGCCAGTTGCAGACCCAGGTGCAACGCGATCAGATCCGGCGCGAGTGGGAGGCCAAACTCGCGGTGCAACTTGAAAGCGACGAAAAGCGCGTGGTGTCGCTGATGGCGCCCAGCGCCTCGCCCACGGCGTTTATGCGGCGTGTCACCGGTGCGGTTTCACGCCTGTTCCAGCGCGGCGAACGCAGCGACTGAGGCTGCGTTCACCCAGACCGGTGAGGATCAGGCGCCCGACAAGCGCGCCAGCAAACTGGCCCGATCCAGGGTTTCGCTTTCAGCAGCGCGGCGGGCGCGATATTCAAAGGTGCCCGCGGCCAGGCCGCGCTCGGAGACGACGACCCGGTGCGGGATGCCGATCAGTTCAAGGTCGGCGAACATCGGTCCCGGGCGAAGGCCGCGGTCATCGAGCACCGCATCCAGCCCCGCACGCAGGAACTGGCGATACAGCGCCTCGGCCGCTTCGGTGACGGCGGGATCCTTCTTCGGATTGATGATGCAGACCGCCACGTTCCAGGGTGCCATCGGCTCAGGCCAGATGATGCCGGCCTCGTCGTGGTTCTGCTCGATGGCAGCCGCCACGATGCGCGAGACACCGATGCCGTAGCAGCCCATCCAGGTGGTCTGCGCCTTGCCGTTCTCATCCAGCACGGTGCAGTCCAGCGCCTCGGCATATTTCTGGCCGAGCTGGAAGATATGGCCCACCTCGATGCCGCGCGCAATCGCCAGCGTGCCCTGGCCATCGGGTGAGGGGTCGCCTTCCAGCACGTTGCGGATGTCGGCGACCTGGTCGGGCTCGGGCAGGTCGCGGTCCCAGTTCACTCCGGTGAGGTGGTAACCGACCGCGTTGGCACCCACGACAAAATCCGCCATCGCGGCCACGGTGCGGTCGGCGACCACGACGATGGGCTTCTTCGTATCGACCGGCCCGAGAAACCCCGGCTCGCTGCCGAGATATTCGGCGATTTCCGCCTCCGTCGCGAAACGGCTGTCGCCCAGGCCGGGCACCTTGGCGAGTTTGATCTCGTTGACCGTGTGATCGCCGCGCACCAGGGCGAGCACGAAGGCCTCGCCGGTCATCAGCGCGACACTCTTTACCGTGTGCTCCAGTCCGATGCCGAGCAGTGCGGCGACGTCTTCACAGGTTTTCTGGGTGGGTGTTTCGACCCGGCGCATCGCCTGTGTCGGCGCGGGGCGCGGGGTTGCCGGGGCAAGCGCTTCCGCCGCCTCCAGATTGGCGGCGTAGTTCGATCCACTGGCGAAGGCAATGGCGTCCTCGCCCGATTCGGCCAGCACATGGAACTCCTGCGAGGCATCGCCGCCGATGGCGCCCGAATCGGCCTTCACCGCGCGGAACTTCAGTCCAAGCCGGGTGAATATGCGGGTATAGGCGGCGTGCATGGTCTGATAACCACGCTCCAGGCACTCGGGCGAGAGATGGAAGGAATAGGCGTCCTTCATCAGGAACTCGCGCGAGCGCATTACCCCGAAACGCGGCCGGATTTCGTCGCGGAACTTGGTCTGGATCTGATAGAAATTGACCGGCAACTGCTTGTAGGAGCGCAGCTCGTTGCGGGCAAAGTCGGTGACGACTTCTTCATGGGTGGGGCCGTAGCAGTATTCGGCCTCCTTGCGGTCGCGCAGTTTCAGCAGCTGGCCACCGAATTTTTCCCAGCGCCCGGTTTCCTCCCACAATTCACGCGGCTGGATCGACGGCATCAGCATTTCGATCGCGCCGGCGCGATCCATTTCCTCGCGTACCACCGCTTCGACGCGGCGCAGCACGCGCAGGCCCAGCGGCGCCCAGGTGTAGATGCCGGCGGCGAGCTTGCGGATCATCCCGGTGCGCAGCATCAGCTGATGGCTGATGATTTCCGCATCGGCCGGGGTTTCACGGGTGGTATTGAGGTGGAAGTGCGACAGACGCATGGAGTGATTCCGGCAACAGACCAAAGCGTTCGATTGTAGCGCGCGCGGCCATCGCCAGACAGGCGTCCACGACTTCGCCGAGCCGGTGTCGCGCCGGCCCCGCGAAGGCAAGCAGGATCAGTCGCAGTCGTTGGCGACGATCTGTTGGTTGCGCGCGACCTGCTGTTCGCGTTCCTCGGCAGTGAGCGGACGGACCTTGCCGTCGAATTCCGCGCTGACCTCCAGGTTCGACTGCAGCGCGGCCAGGCTCTGGCGCGCGGTCTGGCAGCGCTGCGCGCGTCGCGCGGCCGGGCTGTCGGCTTCGGCAGCGCTGGCGTCGTCGCTGGTTTGAGCGGTACTGATGGTTTCGGTGCTGCCACTGCGCACGTTGACGCGCTCGTACTTGATCCCGGAAGGCGGCATGTCGGCGTAGTGGGCTACACCTTTTTCGTCGACCCAGCGATACACCTCGCTGGCGAAGGCCTGCGTGCCGAGGGCGCCCAGTGCCAGGGTGACGGCTAGAAACGGAAGGGCTCGCATTGCGTGGCTCCTTGGATGGGAAGGGATTGCGTTGCGCAGTGTGCCGCAAACCGTGCCCCGATGGTGCAATCCGCACCGCAGCGCGGGGTGTCGGGCTCGCGCTACACTGCGCCCGGAAACCTGCAGGATGCCCCATGGACAACCCGGTCCCCAATGCCAAGCCGCGCCCGCGCGGCATCTATCTTCTGCCCAACCTCTTTACTTCAGGCGGGCTGTTCGCCGGCTTCTACGCTGTCATCGCCGCGTCCCAGGGACGTTTTTCCGAAGCCTGCATCGCCGTATTCATCGCCGCGATCCTCGATGGCCTGGACGGGCGCGTGGCGCGCATGACCGGCACCCAGAGCGAGTTCGGGGTGCAATACGATTCGCTCGCCGACCTGGTCAGCTTCGGCATGGCGCCGGCCTTGGTGATGTATCACTGGGCGCTGTCCGAGCTGCGTTTCGACGGACCGACGGTGGGCAAGATCGGCTGGGCGGCGGCGTTCCTCTATGCGGCCTGCGCGGCGCTGCGGTTGGCGCGCTTCAACACCCAGGTGGGCGTGGTGGACAAGCGCTGGTTCATCGGCCTTGCAAGCCCGGCGGCGGCGGCGGTGATGATGTCCTTCATCTGGACGCTCGACAGCCACATGAAGCTCAGTGGCGGGCAGGTGCGCTGGCTCGCCTTGGGCGTCACCGTGGTGTCCGGCCTGCTGATGGTGAGCCGGGTGCGTTACTACAGCTTCAAGAGCCTGCCCTTCGGTGGACGGGTGCCCTTTGTCAGCGTGCTGTTGGCGCTGGGTATCCTGGTGCTGCTGGCGATCGATCCGGCGCGTGTGTTGTTGGCGGGCTCGGTGGTGTACCTCCTGTCCGGCCCGCTGGGCTGGGCGTTTGGCCGTCTGCGGCGCGGCCGCCAGCCACCCGCCGCCGCGGGATGAACGCCAACGCGCCACGGCCGCTTGAGGCGTCGTCACGCGACGGGCTGCTCGCCTTCCTGGCCGAGCTGAGCCAGCAACTCGCGGTATCGGTGGATCTGGCGCGCACGCTGCGCGAATCGGCGGCCTACGTGGCGCGTTACCTGCGCGCCGAGGCGGTCAGCGTGTTCCTGGTGAGCGATGACGGTCAGGCGCTGGAGTGCCGCGCCTGCCAGGGGCCGGTGGACATCCTCGGGCTGCGGATTCCGGTCGGCAAGGGCATCGTGGGCCGGGCGGTGGCGCGCAACGAGGCCCGGATCGTGCGCGATGCACGTGCCGATCCTGATTTTTCCTCGCAGGTCGACTCGGCCACCGGGTTTCGCACCCGCAGCGTGCTGTGTGTGCCGCTGACCACCGCCCAGGGCGTGATCGGTGCCATCGAGGTCATCAATGGCGAGGGTGACCGTTTGTTCGATGAGGCTGACCTGACCGCGTTGCGGTTGCTGGCGGCGCCGATGGCGCTGGCGCTGAACGCGGCACGCATGTCCGAGGCCCTGGTCGAGCAGCAACGCATCCGTCGCGAGCTGACGATGGCGCGACGCCTGCAACGCTCGCTGCTGCCACGCCGCCGGCGCGGCGGCTATCCGGTGCGCGCGCTGAATCTGGCGGCACGGGAAATTTCCGGCGATTTCTACGATTTCTTCGACCTGCCCGACGGGCGCATCGCCTTCATCGTGGGCGATGTGGCGGGCAAGGGCCTCGACGCTTCTTTCCTGATGGTGCGCTGCGCCAGCCTGATGCGCTGGATCGGCAAGGATGTGGTGCGCCCGGCCGATTGGCTGGCGCGGGTGAACGACGAGCTGGGTGAGGCCTTGGCGCCCGGCATGTTCGTCTGCGCGGTGGCCGGCCATTACGATCCGGCCACGCGCGAAGCCGTCTGGGCCAATGCCGGCTTCCCGCCGGTGCTGCGGGCGGGCAAGACGGGTGAAGTGACCCGCTTCGATGCCGAGGGTCCGCCGCTCGGCATTCTGCGCCGCATGCAGTTTCCCGAGCAGCAAGCCTGCCTGACCGACGCCAGCCTGTGCCTGTATTCCGACGGTGTGACCGATGTGCGCGACAGCGATGGCACGCCGCTCGGAGTGGAGGGCGTGATGCGGATCCTGGGCGGGCTGGGCGACCTTGATCCCGAGCCGCGCCTGCGCGCCATGACACGCCGGTTGCGTGGGCTTCGGGTAACCGACGACATCACCCTGATGCTGATTTCCGATGGCTGCCTGGATGGCGACGGACTGCTGCTGGAACACGATTTTCCGGCGCAGCCGGGCGAACTCTCATCCATGCGCCATGTGCTGGCGGCGGCGCTGGCGCGTGGCGGGGTGGGTCCGGCGTTGCGCCAGGCACTGGTGCTGGCGGTCGACGAGGCCTGCACCAACATCATCCGGCACGGCCACGGCGGCCCCTGCCAATCCCTGATCCGCCTGCGGCTGGCACGCGATGGCGATGCCCTGCATTTCGATATTCTCGACGAGGCGCCATGCGTCGACGGGACGAGGCTGAAGCCGCGCGATCTTTCCGAATGCCGGCCGGGCGGGCTCGGGCTGAACCTGATCGACAGCCTGATGGACGAGTGGACACTGACGCCACGCGAAACCGGTTGCGGCAACCACCTGCGCATGATCAAGCACGTCGTGAAGGAAGGAGGCTGCGAATGAGCCAGTGCAGTACGCGGATCGAGGGCGATACCGCCGTGGTGATGCTGGGCGGGGAGGTCGATCTTTCCTGGTCCGGCCAGGTGCGGCGCGAGGTGCTGACCGCGCTGGATCGCGCGTCGCGGGTGGAGGTGGATCTGTCCCAGGTGCGCTACATCGATTCCTCCGGCATCGCCGCCCTGGTGGAGGCGTTCCAGAACGCGCGTGGCAAGGGCCAGTCCTTCGAACTGGTCAATATCAGCGCGCCGGTGCTGGCGGTGCTCAAGCTGGCGCGGCTCGATCGCGTGTTCGCGATCCGGCAGGACGGCGCGGAATAGGCTCGGGGCCGCGTGGTGGACGCGCTGTTGACCGGCCTGGAGCGCCTCGGGCGACGCACCGTCACGATGGTGGCTGCACTCGGCTATGGCGCGGCGCTGTTGTTCGAGTCGCTGTGGTACCTCGCGTTCGGCTGGCGCGTCGGCCAGCCGGTGCGGGCGCGCATGGTGTTCGAGCAGATGCGCCAGATCGGGGTGGATGCCATCCCCATCGTCACCCTGCTTTCCACCACCGTGGGCGTGATGCTGGGCATCCAGTTCATTGCGGCGCTGGCCGAGTTCGGCGCCCAGAGCCAGGTGGTGGTGGCATCCACCAAGTCCATCATGCGCGAATTCGGCGCCCTGATCACCGGCATCGTGGTGGCCGGGCGCAGCGGTTCGGCGTTGGCGGCGCGGCTGGGGTCGATGGTGGTTTCGCAGGAAGTCGATGCACTGGCCGCCATCGGCATCGAACCGGTGCGCTATCTCGCGGCGCCCGCCCTGCTCGCCACGGTGGTGATGCTGCCGGTGCTGACCCTGTTCGCCGATGCCGTGGCGATCCTCGGTGCCGGGCTGTATTCGATGGGTCCCTTGGATCTGAGTCTGGCGGGGTATCTCTCCCAGACCTTCGATCTGATGACCCCGCGCGACCTGTGGGAAGGCCTGGCCAAAAGCGTGGTGTTCGGCCTGCTGATCGCCCTGATCGGCACCAGCGTCGGCTTTTCCGTCAGCGGTGGCGCCGAAGGCGTAGGGCGCGCCACCACCCGCGCCGTGGTGCTCTCGATCAGCGCCCTGGTACTGGCCGACATGCTGTTTTCGTTTTTTCTGAATCGGTGAAATGCCGTGATTGGTGATTGGTGATTGGTGATTCGTTATTCGCAAAAGCCGGTGATCGTGGCGGCTTGTCCCATGGCATGGGACGGGGCAAGGGTTTGTCGCACGCATCGGCGTATGGAGAGGTGGCTTTGACCAATCACGAATCACCAATCGCGAATCACGGCTCCATCTCAACGGCCCCCGTCGTCGAAGTGCTTGGCCTCGATGCATGGTATGGGCGTCGGCAGGTGCTGCACGGGGTGGATTTCCGGGTCGGGGCGGGGGAGATCCGGGTGGTGATGGGCGGCTCGGGTTCGGGCAAGAGCACCCTGCTGCGCCATCTGATCGGCCTGCAGAAGCCGCGCGCCGGCACGGTCAGGCTGTTGGGGGTGGATCTGGCGCGTGCCGGAACACGGGAGCTGCTGGCCTTGCGCAAAAGGATCGGGGTAAGTTTTCAGGGCGGCGCCTTGTTCACCTCGATGAGCGTGGGTGACAACGTGGCGTTGCCGCTGCGCGAGCACACCGATCTGGACGAGAACACCATCCGCATCATGAGCCGGCTCAAGCTCGAAGTCGTCAATCTCGGCGGCTTCCAGGACCTGATGCCGAGCCAGCTCTCCGGTGGCATGGTCAAGCGCGCCGCGCTGGCGCGCGCCATCGTGATGGACCCGGCACTGATGTTCTTCGACGAGCCCTCGGCCGGGCTTGATCCGGTGGTGTCGGCGGAACTGGACGAACTCATCCTGCAGTTGCGCGACGCCTTGCGCATGACCATCGTCGTGGTCACCCACGAACTGGAGTCGGCGTTCAAGATTGCCGATACCATTACCGTGCTCGACCAGGGGCGGGTGTTGATGACCGGCAGCGTGGACGAGGTGCGTGCCAGCGACAACGAACGCATCCAGGACCTGCTCAATCGCCGCCCACGCGAGGTGGAGGTGGACGTGGACGCCTACCTGCGCCGGCTGACCGAGGAAGAGGCATGATGGACCCGGATTTTCCGCACGACACGGGCATGCGATGAAGCGCGACACCGTCAACTACACGCTGGTCGGGATCGCCGTACTCGTGGCGTTCGCGCTGCTGCTGTTCACCTTGCTGGCCCTTACCGGCAGCCAGGGCGCCGGCACGCGTTACCACGCCCGGTTCGACGACGTCACCGGGCTGCGCCTGGGCGCGCCGGTGATGTACCAGGGGTTTCGCATCGGCCAGGTGGCCGCGATCGAGCCCGAGCGTTCGCCTTCGTTGCGTTACCGGGTGGAGTTGTCGGTACGCAACGACTGGCCGATCCCCATCGACAGCGTGGCCAAGCTGCAGGCCAGCGGCCTGCTTGCCGATGTGCGCATCGGCATCCGTGGCGGCCAGAGCGAAACCATGCTGACCCCCGGCTCCGAGCTGACCGGCGTCAACGGGGGCGACGTGTTCGCGGCGATGAACGATCTGGCCGACGAGCTCACGGTGCTCACCCGCGACCGTATCGGCCCGCTGGTGGAAACGCTCGGCGGGCGGGTCGATTCCATCGCCGGTTCGCTCGATGCCGGCTTGCCGCCGCTGGTGCAGGAAAGCCGTGCCCTGCTGGCGCGCCTCAGTCAGGCCGCCGACCAGGTCAATGCGCTGACCGGTACGGACAACCGCGAGGCGATCGCTGCCATGCTCGCCGACCTGCGCCTGCTCGCCGGCGAATTGCGCCAGACCCAGGCCCATACCCAGGAGCTGGTAAAGGGATTGAACGACACACTCGCCGAAAACCGCCCGGACGTGCGCCAGGTCGTGCTGGACCTGGAACGCGTCGTCGGTACGCTCGCCCAGCGCATGGATGCCGTGGTGCACCACCTGGATTCCTCCAGCCGCAACTTCGATGCCTTCAGCCGGGAAATCCGCCGCAACCCCAATCGCCTGCTGTTCAGTCCGAAAGCCGACGAGGAGGACGAGCGATGAGCATCCCGCACCGCGTCTGGTTTCTGGGCCTGCTGTTTCTCGCCGGCTGTGCCGCGGTTCCCAAGGCGCCCGAGACCACCTGGTACCGCCTGCCTGATGCGGCACCGGTCGAGGCGCTTGCCGAGCCGGCCGTTGCCTTGCCCATGGTGGTGGAGGTTTTCCATGCCGACGGGCTGTATTCCGATCAGGCATTGGTGTACACGCTCGACGACAGCGCCGAGCGCCTGCGCACCTATCACTACCAGCTCTGGATCGATCCCCCCGGTCGCCTGCTGCAACGACGTCTGATCGATGTCCTGCGTGCGAGCCGCGTTTCGCTGTTCGTTACCGATCGGCTGCCGACACGGGTGGATGCGTTGCGGGTCAGCGGGCGCATCGCGCGCCTGGATCGGGTGCGTACCGCACACGGCTGGGAGGTGGCCGTCAGCCTGGTGCTGCGGGCCGAGCCTTCTGCTGGCGGGAGGCCTTGGGTGGTTGGCGAATACCATCGCCAGTTGCCGGTGGAAGGCGGGCGGGTTGGTGATTCGGTACGCGTCATGGCACAGGCCATCGACCAGATCCACGCCGACTTCATCGCCGATCTTCAGACCCACGCGCAACGCCTTGCGGCGGGCGACGAGACGCCGCTGGTTCGATGAACGCGCCCTCGACCTCGCCACCACCGCCTTCAGCGACGCAGCGCGACAGTTGGTTGCGCGCCCTTGGCCTTGAGCCCATGCAACTGCGTGCGGCAACCGCCGCCGCAGACAGTGAAACTGTGATCGCCTCCGATGCGGCCGCAACCGTCGCAACATCCCCCGTGCTGTTCCTGTGGTCTCCGCCGGATGATGCCGCGCCGCTGCACGGCCCGTATGCGCGCCTGGCCGCCGATCTGCTGCAAAGCCTGGGCGTGCGTGTCGAGCAGGTGGGAGCGGGGCAACCCGATGCGATGCCATCCGATGTGCCGATCCTCGTGCTCGGTGCGCAGGCACCCGCCGACGCAGTACGCCTGCCGGTACTCGCCCGCCTGCGTGATCCATTGGAAAAGCGCATCGCCTGGCCGATCCTGCGCCGGTTGCGGCGTCGCCTGCGTGAAGGTGGTGCATGAGCACGACGGCGGCCTCGGTTGCCAGCATGCGCGCCATGCAGGGTTCCGACCTCGAAGAGGTGATGAAGAACGAGCTGGCGGCCTACGAATTTCCGTGGACGCATGGCATCTTCCGCGACTGCCTGCTCGCGGGCTATGGCTGCTGGGTGCTGGAGCGTGACGGCAAGATCATCGGCCATGGCGTGCTCTCGGTGGGCGCCGGGGAAGCCCACATCCTCAATGTCTGCGTCGCGCCCCGGCACCAGGGACGCGGCCACGGACGACATCTGGCCAGGCGCCTGATCGATCTGGCGCGCTGGCATCGCGCCGAGCGGATCTTTCTTGAAGTGCGCCCATCCAACGAAGCCGCACTGCAGCTCTACGAGTCGCTCGGTTTCAATGAGATCGGCCGTCGGCCGCGTTACTACCCCGCGCACCGGGGACGCGAGGATGCGCTCGTGATGGCGATGGAGCTTTTGCCAGCGGACGATCCGCTTCCGGAATAAGCCGAACCGATTGCAGGCGATTGGCATCCGATTGTTCACATATCGGGAACGCCGTATCCACCTGATCGGGGTTTTTCCACTGCGTGGCGGGCCTTACATTGGTCTGCAACACCCCATGAGGAGCGTTCCATGAGCACCAACCAGGTCCGCAACGTGCAGCGCATCGTGCGCGGTCGCCCCACCAGCGACGGCGCCGGCGTGCGCCTCAACCGTCTGATCGGCACCCCGGAACTGCCGCGCATCGATCCGTTTCTGATGCTCGACGAGTTCCGCTCCGACAGCGCGGACGACTACATCGCCGGCTTTCCGAACCACCCGCACCGCGGCTTCGAGACCGTCACCTACATGCTCGCCGGGCGCATGCGCCACGGCGACAACCAGGGCAACTCCGGCCTCCTGACCGCCGGCTCGGTGCAGTGGATGACGGCCGGGCGCGGCATCGTGCACTCGGAGATGCCCGAGCAGGAAGACGGCCTGATGTGGGGCTTTCAGCTCTGGGTGAACCTGCCGGCCCGCGACAAGATGACCGCGCCGCGCTACCAGGACATCGCGCCGGAGAAGATTCCCGTGCTGCACCCGACCGAGGGCGTCGCGGTGAAGCTGGTCGCCGGCACGGTGGGTGAGGTGTCGGGGCCGGTGCAGGCGGTGGCGACCGAGCCGATGTTCCTCGATATCCGCCTCGCGCCCGGCACCCGCTGGAGCATTGCGGTGCCGCGCGGGCATCAGGGCTTCGTCTATGCGGTCGAGGGCGGGTTCGAGCTGGGTGCGCCGGCCCGCGCGCTGCAACGCGGCGACCTGGGCGTGTTGGGCGACGGTGAGCAGGTGCTGCTGAACGCCGACGCGGATGCTCCGGCGCACCTGCTGCTGGTGGCCGGCAAGCCGCTCAACGAGCCGGTGGCCCATTACGGTCCCTTCGTGATGAACACCGAGGCCGAGCTGCACCAGGCGATCCGCGACTACCAGGCCGGTCGCTTCTGATCCACCTTGCGGAAAGTCCGCCCGGCACCGTGAAGGCCGCCGGGCGGTTGCGGCGTGGGCGCGTCCGTGCGGCGATCCACGTCGGCCGGGGCAACGTCCGCAGGGCCTGAGTGGAATCCGCGCCGATTCGCGTACAGGAGGCCGAGTCCCCAGTGGAGAAGGCCCGTGTTTGCACTATGGCGTCCGTGGATCCTGGTCGTCGGACTGTGCGTGGCACACGCCGCCGGCGCGGAAGTGTTCACCGTAGGCACCGGCGCGGACTGCACCCACGCCACACTGGCCGAGGCGCTCGACTGGGCCGTGTTCAACGGCCCCGGGGAAGACGAAATCCGTCTGACCCAGAGCCTGGTCACGACGAATGCAGCCTTCACGGTTTCCCAGACTTCGGTGCGGATTCTCGGTGGCTACTCGTCCTGCGGTGCCGCGCAACCCTCTCCTGGCGGCCAGACGGTTGTCCAGGGAGACGGGGAAAGCGCGGTGTTCCGGGTGAGCAGCGGGCGTCATCTGGAGCTTCACCAGATACGGATCACCGGCGGTGGTTCGAGGAGCTGGGGCTGGGGCGGCGGCATCCTGGTCGATAGTGCGGTCGCGCACCTGACGGACGTGGAGGTGAGCCAGAACCAGGCCATCATGGGCGGCGGCCTCGCCGTCATGGGAAGCAATGCGGTCCTGGTCGTCGAGAGCAAACCGGGCGTGAGCCGCATCCACCACAACCGGGCCGAGTACGGCGGCGGCATCTACGTTGGCGACGGGGCCGTGCTGCGCCTCGACAGCGACGGCACCCAGGTCACCGAAAACCTGGCGATGCCCCCGTCCGGTGGCAGCGGCTACGCCAACAGCGGCGGCGGCATCTTTGCCCGGGGCACGGCCGCGGGTGCCGCCAATTCCGCAACCGTCGAGGTCGCGCCGCTGGACTGGGATGCCTATGCTGGCACTCGCCCGCTGCGCGGTTTCCTGCTCGCCGAAAACTCGGCCACGGGTTCCGGCGGCGGCATCACCCTGCACGGGAACGCCGAGCTGCGCGCGGAGGAAATGACCGTCCGCGACAATCTGGCCGGAAGCAGCGGCGGCGGCATTTTTACCTATGGCAACACGATCGGCGACGGCGCGCGGGTGTACCTCTCCCGTCGCCATACCTGGACCCCCACGCCCATTCCGCAGTGCGAGGGGTTGTACGGCTGCAACCGCATCACCGGCAATGAAGCGGCGGTGGGGGGCGGCATCTTTCTGATGCACTCGCAGGCCCGGATCGCCCAGGTGCTGATCCAGGGCAATCGCAATCTGGAGGGATCGGGCTCGGCGATCGGTACCGGCAACATCAACGGCGTAGTCCCTCCGGCGAACCGCATCTGGCTGGAGTCGGCGGTGATCGTGGGCAATTCCTGCTACGCGCGGGTCGCCACGAACTGCGCGACGCTGAACCTCTCCGTTGGACCGAACCAGCTGGTGCTGCAGCACCTGACCCTGGCCGACAATGAGCTTTCCGGCCCGTCCCCCATCACCCACTACGAGATCGACACCAAGGGGCAAAGCGGTTCCACCGGCTTCATCCGTTCCGTTCAGATCGAACCGCAGAGGGCGCCGGCCCTGAACCTCAGTGTCGGCATGGACGCGGACTGCATCATGGCGCCGACCAGCTACGGCACGCGTCCGCTGGTCAAGCCGATGCCCTACCGGTTCATGTCGCGCGACCAGCTCGATTACCGTCCGGCGGCGGATTCGGACGCCATCGACGCCTGCGACACCGATGCGCTGCTCGACGGTGAGTTCGCTGGTGGCCCGGACCTGGTGCCTCACGGCAGCGTGGACGACCCTACCGTTCCCAACCGGCTGGGAGCAGATGCGCATGCCGATATCGGCGCGTTCGAGTTGACGATGCTGTTGAGCGACGGCTTCGAGTGATCCTGAAGCGACGGATGGCAGGCGCTCACTGTGGCCATATCGCGACCGAAGAGGCTCGTGGCTGAAAGGCCTCGAGCCGCCGGCAAGCCCGCCGCTCTTGTACGCAAAGGTGGTCGGTTCGGGTGTGCCATGCGCCAGGTTGCGGGCTGGCACTACACTAGGCGACCTGTCCACGATGATGGCGACCGATGAGCTGGCTACAGAAACTTATGCCCGCGCGCATCCGCACCGAAGGCACCAAGAAAACCGGCTCGGTGCCGGAAGGCCTGTGGGAAAAATGCGACAGTTGCGCGGCCGTGCTTTACAAGCCCGAGCTGGAACGCAACCTCTATGTTTGTCCCAAGTGCGGGCACCACATGGCGATCGCCGCGCGCGACCGCTTGGCCGCACTGCTCGATGAAGCTGGCGCGCAGGAACTCGATGCCGATCTTGAGCCGGTGGATGCGCTGAAATTCCGCGACTCCAAGAAGTACACCGATCGCATCCGCGCGGCACAGCGGCAGACCGGCGAAAAGGATGCGCTGATCGCCATGCACGGCCAGCTCAAAGGGCGCCCGCTCACCGTATGCGCCTTCGAATTTCGCTACATGGGCGGGTCGATGGGTTCGGTGGTGGGCGAAAAGTTCACCCGTGCGGCCGAGTACGCGCTCGAACACCGCACCCCGTTCGTCTGCTTTTCCGCCACCGGCGGCGCGCGTATGCAGGAAGGCCTGTTTTCGCTTATGCAGATGGCGAAAACCTCGGCCGCGTTGGCGCGCCTGCGCGAGGCGGGTCTGCCCTACATATCGGTGCTCACCCATCCCACCACCGGTGGTGTCTCGGCCAGTCTTGGCATGCTGGGTGATCTCAACCTGGCCGAGCCCAAGGCGCTGATCGGCTTCGCCGGCCCGCGCGTGATCGAGCAGACGGTGCGTGAAACCCTTCCCCAGGGCTTCCAGCGCAGCGAGTTCCTGCTCGATCACGGCGCCATCGACGCCATCGTCGACCGTCGTCAGATGCGCGACAAACTCGCCGCCCTGCTGGCTCTGCTGATGCGCCAGCCGATGCCCGCCATCACGCCCGCGCCGGTGGA
>CAZTXX010000006.1:0-4788 GCA_964617405.1 uncultured Aquimonas sp.
GGCGTGCTGGTGGCGCTCGATCGCCAGGAACGGGGTGAATCGGGGCTGTCCGCCACACAGGAAATCAGTCTCAACCTCGGTATTCCGGTGGTTTCGGTGGCACGGCTGGCGGAACTGCTGACCTATACTTCCACCAGCCCGGCGCTGGCCGAACACCGCGAGCGCCTGCTGGCCTACCGTGGCCTGTACGGCGTCGAATGATCGACCGCCCAATCGGATCCCCCTACGTTTTGCGAACACGCCCGTGAAAACACCTGTCGCCCTTCCCCTTTTCGCCGGACTCCTCTGCCTGCTGCTGGCCGGGCTGTCGCCCGATGCCGAGGCCCAGCGCAAGCTCTACCGCTGGACCGACAAGGACGGCAACGTGCATTACACCGACTCGCTGCCCGCCGAGGCGGTGAACGACAAGCAGGAAGAGCTCAACCGGCAGGGCATGGCGGTCAAGGTCACCGAGCGCGCCCGTACCCCCGAGGAACAGGCCGCTTGGGAGGCCGAACAGGCCGAGCTGGAGAAGCAGCGCATCGCGGCCGAGGAAAAGGCCAAGATGGACTCGGTGCTGACCTCATCCTACCCCGCCGAAGCCGATCTTCAACGCGCCTATCGCGAGCGCTTCGACCTGATCGAGCAGAGCCTGGAATCGGCCCGTGTGGGCATCCGCAGCCAGGAAAAAAGCCTGGGTGACCTGCTGGAGCATGCCGCCGACTTGGAGCGCAACGGCAAACCGGTACCGCAAGCCATCGCCGATTCGATCGTGCGTACGCGCAGCCAGGTGACCGACCAGCGTGAATATCTGGCACGGCGGGAAGCCGAAGGCGCTGCCTTGCAGACCGAATTCGACAGCCTGTTGGCGCGTTACCGCGAACTGAAGGGCATCACGCCCCCGGCCGACGCCACACCCTCGCCCTGATGGCGCGCGCGCTGCTGGATCAGCTGCGCCAACACCGCCACCGCGATCTCGTGCGGCGTCTCGTCACCGATCGGCAGGCCGACCGGCGCCACCAGATCCTCCAGCCAGACCTTGTGTTGCGGTAACGCCCGACGCACCTCGGCGATGCGCCGACGGCTGCCCATCATGCCGAGGAACACGTGTTTGGTGCCCGCCAGCGCGTCCAATGCCGCCACGTCGGTGGGGTAGTCCCGGCTGAGCAGCACGATGTAGAGATCGCGTGGCGTATCGGTGGCGGCACGCAGGCTTTCAGGGGCGGCATCGATGCAGTGCGCCGTGGCGTAGCGCCCGGGTGGAAAACACTCGGGTCGGGAATCGGCGATCCACACCTGGAAGTCAAGGAGCCCGGCCAGCTCGGCCAGGGCATGCCCGCAGTGGCCGGCGCCAATGATCAGCAGGCGCGAACGCGGGCGCAGGAGTTGTTCGGCCGCGTCGTCTGCACCCAGCTCGGAACCTGTCAGCTCGACGGTGTCGCCGGTGGCGAGCGCGGCTGCGATGTCACGGGCGCAAGCCAGATCCTGCGGCCCCTGCCAGACCCGCAGCGCGATCTCCATCACCCCGCCGCAGACACCTGCCGAACCGGGGCGCCCGGTCAGTTCGATCCTGAGGGCCTGCCGGCCCTCACCCGCGGCGAGCAGACCGCGTGCTGCATCGATCACGCGCGCCTCCATCGCACCACCACCCACGCTGGACCAGGTGGCATCGGCCTCGACCAGCATCCGCGCGCCCGGCTTGCGCGGGGTGGCACCTTGGGTGGCAACCACGCTGGCGAGCGCCACCGGCGCGCCTTGTTCCAGCCGGTGTGCGAGATGGACGAACAAGGACTCATCCACCGCGCACCGCCTCGATGGCGTGGAAAATCGCCTCCGGTGTCGCAGGTGCAGCCAGCTCGACCCGGCGTGGATCGTGGCCGAAGGCGGCAACCGCCTCGCGGATCGCCTCGCGCGCCGCGATGGCCAGCATCAGCGGTGGCTCGCCCACCGCCTTGCTGCCGTACACCGCCACCCTTGCCGGCGGTCGGGATGGCTTGAACAAGCGCACCCGGAAGTCTTCGGGCACCTCGGCGATGGTCGGGATCTTGTAGGTGCTCGGCGCATCGGTCAGCAGCCGCCCGTCCTTGCCGAAACGCAACTCCTCGCAGGTGAGCCAACCCAGACCCTGGACGAAACCGCCCTCGATCTGGCCACGGTCGATGACCGGATTCAGCGAATCACCCACGTCGTGCAGGATGTCCACCCGCAGGCAGCGGTGGATGCCGGTATCGCCATCGACCTCCACCTCGCACACCGCCGCACCAAAGGCGAAGTAGTGGAAGGGGTGACCCTGGCCGGTTTCCGGATTCCAGCTCAGTCCGGGCGTCGCGTAGTAGCCGGTGGCCGACAGGCTCACCCGACGCGCATAGGCGGCCTGCACCACGGCGGCAAACTCCAGCCGATTCGTCGGCACCGTGCGCAGGAAGACATGGTCGTCGGCAAAGACCACCTCGCCGGCCTCGCCGTGCAGCAGGTCGGCGGCCACCGGTCGCAGGCGTTCGAGCAAGGTATCGCAGGCCAGCTTGACCGCATGGGCGTTGAGGTCGGAACCGGTGCTGGCGGCGGTGGCCGAGGTGTTGGGCACCTTGTCGGTGCTGGTCGGCATGATCCTCAGCCGCGCCATCGCCACGCCCAGCGTGCGCGCCGCCACCCCCAGCACCTTGGTATGCAGACCCTGGCCCATCTCGGTGCCGCCATGGTTGAGCTGGATGCTGCCGTCGGTATAGACGTGCACCAGCGCGCCGGCCTGATTGAACTCGGTCTTGTTGAAGGAGATGCCGAACTTGATCGGGGTAATGGCGATGCCGCGCTTGCGGTGCCGATGGGCCGCGTTGAACGCGGCGACCTGCGAGCGGCGCGCGGCGTAATCACTGCGGTCGAGCGCCTGCTCCCACAGCTCGCCCATGTGGTTGTCGGCCACCGGCTGGCCGTAATGCGTGGTGCCGCGATCGGGAGTCTCGCCCTCGCGGTAGAAGTTCCGCGCGCGCAGCTCGTGCGCCGGCAGGCCGAGGTGGCGCGCGAGCTGTCCGATGATCTCCTCGCCCACGATCACACCCTGTGGCCCGCCGAAACCGCGAAAGGCGGTGTTGGACGGCAGGTGGGTGCGGCAGATGCGACCCTCCACGCGCACGGCGGGGCAGAAATAGGCGTTGTCCACGTGCACCATGGCGCGCGAGAGCACGGCGGGCGACAGGTCGCAGCTCCAGCCACCGTTGGCGACCAGTTCCACCACCATCGCCTGCAACACGCCATCGCGCCCGGCACCCACACGCCAACGGGCAAGAAAGGGATGACGCTTGCCGGTCATGCGCATGTCGAGGCCGCGCTCAAGTTTGATCCGTACCGGCAAACCGGTGCGCCACGCCGCCAGCGCGGCCACCGCGGCATAGGGATTGGCCTGGGTTTCCTTGCCGCCGAAACCGCCGCCCATGCGCAGCGAGCGGCACACCACCTGATGTGCGGCGATGCCGAGCACCTCGGCCACCACCTGCTGGGTTTCGCTCGGGTGCTGGGTGGACGAAGTCACCTGCAGCACGCCCTCCGAATCCACGCTCGCCCAGCTGGCCTGGGTTTCCAGATAGAAGTGTTCCTGCCCGCCGACCTGCAACTGGCCTTCCAGCACCACCGGCGCACCCGCCAGCGCGGCCTCGGCGTCACCGCGCAGGATGCGGGTCGGCGGCAGGTGGAAGGCGCCAGCGGCTTCCGCCTCGGCGATTTCGAAGATCGCCGGCAGGGGCTCGTAGTCCACTGCGACGTGTGCCGCGGCCGCACGAGCCGAAGCCTCGTCGCAGGCTGCCACCCAGGCCACCGACTGACCGTGGAAGGACACCACATCGGCCGCGATCACCGGCTCGTCGTGCAGGATCGAGCCCGAATTGTTGGTGCCGGGAATATCGGCGGCGGTCAGCACCGCCGCCACGCCCGGCATTGCGCGCGCTCGGGTGGCATCGATGCGGAGAATTTTCGCGTGCGCATGCGGCGAGGTCACCGGCCACAGGCTCAGCATGCGCTGCGGTGGGTGCTGCTCGTCCACGTACACCGCGCGCCCGGTCACGTGGCCGACGGCGCTTTCGTGCCTGGGAACGGAAGACGGATCGGCACTCATGCCAACGCCTCCACACCGAGTTTTTCGCGCGCGAATTTCGCGAACAGATTGCCGCACAGCGCACGCCGGTACCCGGCGCTGGCGCGGTGGTCGGACAGCGGCGAAAACGTCTGTGTCAGCGCCACGCGCGCGGCTTCCACGGCTGCCGTATCAAGCCGCTGGCCGACCAGCCTCTCCTCGATGGCACGGGCGCGAAGCGGAACCGCCGCCACGCCTCCGAATGCCAGTCGCGCGTGTTGAACCACGCCTTGCCCGTCGCGCCCGATGGCGAACGCGGCAGCCACGATGCTGATGTCGTCGGCCTGCCGCTTGGCGACCTTGGCGAAGCCCTGCACCAGACCGTCGCGACGCGGGATCACGACGGCGGTGATGATCTCGTCGGCGGCGCGCCGGGTCTTGCGATAGTCGAGGAAGAATCCCTCCAGCGGCAGGACGCGCCTGCCCTGCGGCCCGGCCAGCTCCACGCTGGCATCGAGCGCCAGCAGCAGGGGCGCGAGATCGCCGATCGGCGAGGCCGAGCCGAGATTGCCGCCGAAGGTCGCGCGATTGCGCACCTGGCGCGCGGCGAACCAGGGCAGGAGTTCATCGAGTGCCGGAAGCAGCCCGGCCAATTCCTTTTCGATCCGGGTCAGCGCCACCCCGGCACCGATGCGCAGCCGCGCGTCATCGATTTCGAGCACCTGCAACTCGGCGATGCGGTCAAG
>CAZTXX010000006.1:4888-29472 GCA_964617405.1 uncultured Aquimonas sp.
TGCGCAGCCGCGCGTCATCGATTTCGAGCACCTGCAACTCGGCGATGCGGTCAAGTGCGATGAAGGCCGGCGCCACCGTCTGGTGCCGGCTCAGGTTCACGCCCAGATCGGTGCCGCCGGCAAGGAATGCCGCGTCGGGATGGGCGAGTTTCAGCGCGATGGCTTCATCCAGCGAGCCGGGATTGTGGAACTGCCCAAGGCGCACGGCGGCCAAGGGCGCGCTTGGTGTGCCATGCAATATCCGGAAACGATCCTCAACCGGCGGCGATTGCGTCTGCAAGGCCCTCGTGGCATCGCGGATCGGGCGATAGCCGGTGCAGCGGCAAAGATTGCCCTCGGTGGTGACATCGGTGAGCTCGCCTTCGTGCAGGCCGGCGAACAGGCTCATCACGATGCCCGGCGTGCAGTAGCCGCATTGCGAGCCGGCACAGTCGACCAGCGCCTGCTGCACCGGATGCAGGCGCTCGCCCTCGGCCAGCGCCTCCACCGTCAGCACCTCGCGCCCGGCAACCACGCCCATCGGCAGCAGGCAACTGTTGACCGCAACAAAGCGCGCGCCGGCATCTTCCCCCGCCTCGACCAGCACCACCGTGCAGGCGCCGCAATCGCCATCGCCGCAGCCTTCCTTGGTGCCGCTCAGGCCCTGCTGGCGCAACCAGCGCAGCAGTGATTGCGTGGGGTCGGCATCGACCAGCGCCACCTCTCGCCCGTTCAGGCGGAATCCTCGCGTCTCGTTCATGCCGGAAGACTAAACCCCGCGCGCCGCGAACGAAACCGCCACCCGGTGCGCGGCACGGCGCGCGGCGCGCTGTACCGCCGACGAGCACTTGATGCAGACTCGGGCAACGACCCACGACGAGCACCTTGCCATGATCGCACCCGCCGGCCTCGATCCCGCCCTCGAACACCTGCTGCGCACGATGCCCAAGGCCGAGCTGCACATCCATATCGAAGGCTCGCTGGAGCCGGAAATGATCTTCGAGCTGGCGCGGCGCAACGGTGTCGCCTTGCCCTATCCGAGCGTGGAGGCACTGCGCGCGGCCTACGCCTTCACCGACCTGCAGAGCTTCCTCGACATCTACTACGCCGGTGCCAGCGTGCTGATCACCGAACAGGACTTCTTCGACATGGCCTGGGCCTATCTCGAACGCGCCCGTGCCGACCACATCACCCGTGCCGAGATCTTCTTCGACCCGCAAACCCACACCGAACGCGGCGTGCCCATGGCCAACGTGATCCACGGCCTGCGCCGCGCCTGCGAGCGGGCGCGCACTGAGCTGGGCGTGCAGGCTTCGCTGATCCTGTGCTTCCTGCGGCACCTGCCGGAAGAAGCGGCGATCGAAACCCTCGGCCAGGCTTTGCCGTTTCGTGAGCACTTCATTGGCGTCGGCCTCGACTCCAGCGAGCTTGGCCAGCCGCCGGAGAAGTTCGCGCGGGTCTTCGCCATGGCGCGCGAAGCCGGCCTGCACGTGGTGGCCCACGCCGGCGAGGAAGGCCCGCCGGACTACATCCGCAGTGCACTTGATGTGCTGCACGCCGAGCGCATCGACCACGGCGTGCAATCGCTGAAGGACCCGATCCTGGTGGCGCGCCTGATGGCCGATCGTATTCCGCTCACCGTCTGCCCGCTGTCGAACGTGAAGCTGTGCGTGTTCGAGGATCTTTCAAGGCACAACCTGCGCGACCTGCTCGATGCCGACCTCGTGGCGACGATCAATTCCGACGACCCGGCCTACTTCGGCGGTTACCTCAACCAGAACTTCGTCGAAACCTTTGCGGCACTGGATCTTGATGCCGGCCATGCCTACCGCCTGGCGCGCAACAGTTTCGAGGCCAGCTTCGCCAATGAGACGGAAAAGGCCGCCGATATCGCGGCACTGGATCGGCATTTCGTGCAGGCCGGTTTCCCGGTTCCGGCGTGATGAATGCCTAAACCTTTGCCGGACATGCGGGAATACATTAAGGTTTGCCGCAAGCAATTCATTGTCAGGAGCCTGCCATGCCCATCACCTCACGGGACATCGTTCCCTTCAACAAGGCCCGCGCGGAGCTGACCCGGCTCGCCGACGAGGTCCGCGCCGGCCACGAGAAGATCATCACCCGCAACGGCGAGAGCTATGTGGCGCTGATCGACGCCCGCAAGCTCGATTACTACCACGCACTGGAGCGCGAGCGGCAGGTGGAGGAGCGTCTGCACTCCCAGCTTCTGGAAGACGCCGTCACCGCCCTGGAAGACATCCGGCAAGGCCGGGTCATGACGCCTGCCGAAGCCCGCGAGAGCCTGCGCAAACGTCATCCGGCACTGGCTGACGGCTGAGGAGCACTCGTGCGGGTTCTGATCACAGCCACCTATCTGGAGGCCTTGGATGAGGCCGTGAGCCAACTGCTGCAGGTAGGCGCGGTTTCTGCCGCGCGAAGACTGGAATCCGCGTTCCTGGAACGCTGGCCGCAGGCATTGGGGGTGCATCCGCGCGCCGGACGCGACTATCTTGAGCGCAACCAGCCCACACCGGAGCTGGAAACCACATGTGCGCGGATCGCGGATCTGTATGGTGCGGGTGCCGAGTTGCGCGAGATCATCGACGGTGACTATCTGGCTTTGTATGCCATTCGCGATGGCCTGGTGTATCTGCTGACCTTGCGCCACCACCGCTCGGCCGGCTTTGGCTCGATCGCAACATGAAACGATGAGCACACGGCACAACACCCCGGAATCCCGCATGGGCAAACTCACCACCCACATCCTCGACACCGCGCACGGCCGGCCCGGCGCGGGCATCGCGATCGCGCTCTTTCGCATCGAGGGCGCGCAGCGCATCGCGCTGGGGTGCTTCACCAGCAACCACGACGGGCGCTGCGATGCGCCGCTGCTGGAGGGTGATGCCTTGGTCGCCGGGGTCTATGAGCTGGACTTTTCCGTGGGCGACTACTTCGCCAAGGCCGGCGTGGCGCCGACCGCGCCGCCGTTCCTGGACGTGGTGACGCTGCGTTTCGGCGTCGCCGATGCCGACGCGCACTGGCACGTGCCGTTGCTGGTGTCGCCCTTCAGCTACAGCACCTATCGCGGCAGCTGAGACGATGGGCTTCTGGATCGATGCGGCTGCCTTCCTGCTGCGCTGGCTGCACGTGGTGGCGGCGATCGCCTGGATCGGTGAGTCGTTCTATTTCGTCGCGCTCGATCGCGGCCTGAAGGCGCCGAAGCGGCCGCAACCGGGGCTGGCCGGGGAAAGTTGGTCGGTGCACGGCGGCGGCTTCTATCACAAGCAAAAATACCTGCCCGCGCCGGCGCAGCTGCCCGAGGAGCTGCACTGGTCCAAGTGGAAGAGCTACACCACCTGGCTGTCGGGCTTCGCCCTGCTTTCCATCGTGTACCTGGCCTCGCCCCGGGTGTGGCTGATCGACCCGCGCGTGGCGGCGATCTCTCCCACGATGGCGGTGGTCTGCGCGCTCGCCCTGCTGCTGGGCGCGTGGATCGTCTACGACATCATGTGCAAGGCGGTGGGTTTCCGCGACCGCCTGCTGGGCGTGCTGGTCGGCGCGCTGGTGCTGGCGCTGTGCCTGATCGCCACCCAGCTCTTCGCCGGGCGCGCGGCCTTCCTGCTGGTGGGCGCGGCGTTGGCCACGATCATGTCGGCCAACGTGTTCTTCGTGATCATTCCCGGCCAGAAGCGCATGGTCGCGGCGCTGGAAAGAGGCGAAGCGCCCAACCCGCTCGACGGCGCGCGCGGCAAGCAGCGTTCGGTGCACAACACCTATTTCACCCTGCCGGTGGTGTTCGCAATGCTGGGCACGCACTACGCGGCGGCGTGGTCGCATCCGCACAGCGGCCTGATCCTGGCGCTGTTCATGGCCGCGGCGGCGGCGATCCGGCAGTTCTTCGTGCTCTGGCACAGCGGCCAACGCGCCTGGTGGCTGCCGGCACTGGGCATGGCACTGCTGGCGGTGACGTTCGCCTGGCTGATGCCAAAACCCGCGCCGGTCGCGAGCGCTCCCGCCTCCGGAGCCGAGACATCGATCAGCGCGGATGTCTCGCCCGATGCTGAGCCCGAGCTTGCCGCCGACACCGCCACCGTCCGCCAGGTGCTGGCCCAGCGCTGCGGTGCCTGTCACGCCGCCCAGCCCAGCCTGCTCGGCTTTCCGGCCAAAGGGCTGGTCTTCGATACCGACGAACAGATCGAGGCGCACGCCGCCGCCATCCATCAGCAGGTCGCCACGCTCAGGATCATGCCACCCGGCAACATGACCGAAATGACCGACGCCGAGCGCGAGCTGGTCGCACGCTGGTTCAAGGCACGATAGGACACCCCGTTTCCGGAAACATCAACGGGCCGGTCAGGGCGCGCGCGCCACGGCGAGGGCGCGCACTTCGCTGGCCCCGGCGCGCAGCAGGGTGCGTGCGGCTTCGTCGAGGGTGGCACCGGTGGTGATCACGTCATCCACCAGCAACACCACCCCGTGCAGCGGTTCGGCAGCAAATGCGCCGCGCAAGTTGCGGCGGCGCGCGGCGGCATCGAGCGTGGTCTGGGGCGGGGTGGCGCGGATGCGGTGCAAGACGTGCGCGTCGACGCCAAGGCCGTGCGGTGCCGAAAGCTGGCGGGCCAGCTCAAGCGCCTGGTTGTAGCCGCGCCGACCCAGCCGCTCGCGATGCAGGGGCACAGGCAACACGCGTTGCACCCCTGCCCAGCCCGGCCAGTCTTGCAGTTGCCGGGCGGCCAGTTCCCCCAGCACGCGACCACTGGCCAGGTCGCGATGGAACTTGAAGCGCGGCAGCAGTCGCGTGATCGCGGCCTCGTAACGCCAGGCGGTGGCGGCCATGCTGAAGGCCGGTGGCCGCGCCAGGCAGGCACCGCACATCGCGGCGGCAACGGGCAGCGGCATCGCGCAGCGCGGGCAGGCCGGATCATTCACCGGCAACGCCGCCCTGCACGCCTCGCACAGATCGCCGCCGCCAGCCGGCATGGCGCAGCGCAGGCAGCGCGGCGGCAACAGCCAGTGCGACAGGCGTGCAATCATGGACGCGGGTTTCCGGTTGACAGCCATCGGTGCGGTTTACAGACTGCACCCACTGTGCCACCGCCCTTCCGGACAGGCGACCACATCATGCAAACGCGTTGCTCCCACACCACCATCGCGGTGGCGCCGACACCTTCGACCCACGCGACAGGCCATGGGGAGGCGTGCTCGTGACGGGTACCGTGATCCGCTCCGTGCCGCGCGCCTCCCTGCTGGGGCGCGCCGACGAACTCGCCCAAGCCCGTGGCCGGACCGATGTGTCGACGCGCTGGCGCGAGATCAGCACACGCGAAGGCAGCATCATGACGCTGGCAGGCCGAACGCTGCGCGACTTCGGCGGCGCCGACCACCTCGGCCTTGCCCAGCACCCGGAAGTGGTCGCGGGCTTGCAGGAGGCTGCAGCCTGGAAAGGCGTGGGTGCCGGCATCACGGCACAACTGGGGCGCGTCCATGCCGACCAGCGTGCGCTGGAAGATGCCGTCGCGCAATGGCAGGGCTATCCGCGCGCCCTGCTGCTGGGATCGCGCAGCCTGGCGCATCTTGCGGTGGCCCAGACCCTGCTGCGCCCGGGTGACCTTTGCGTGCAGGACAAGCTGGATCCCGCCGGCCTGGCGGACGCGGTGCGTCTTTCCGGCGCCGATCTGAAACGCTATCCGCACCTGACCGCCGATGCCGCGCTGCGCCAGTTGCGCAGTCGCCCAGAGGCCGCCGCCCTGCTCGCCACCGACGGCGTGTTCCCGATCGACGGCGATCTGGCCGACCTGAAGATCCTCGCCGTGCTCGCGCGCGCCGAAAACGCGTTGCTTTACGTGGACGATTCGCACGGCGTGGGGATCATCGGGCCGGAAGGGCGCGGGAGCGTGGCGCATGCCGGACTCGGCCCACGCGAGGTACCGCTGCAACTCATCGGACTGGAGGCGGCCTTCGGTTGCGCGGGGGCATTGCTGGTGGGCCAGGAAGCGCTGATCGAGGCGATTGCCGGGCGTGCGCGTGCCTGGCTGCACGAAGCCATGCCGCCTCCGGCGTTGGCGGCAGCCGCGCTGCGCGCGCTGGAACTGGTCCGTGACGAGGGTTGGCGGCGCTTCAAGCTGGCGGCGCGCGTGGCGCGCTTCCGGCGCGGGGCGCAGCAGTTCGGTTTGCCGCTGCTCGATTCCACCACAGCCATCCAATCCCTCTTGATCGGCAGCCAGGCGGCTGCGGTGAAGGCCGCCGAGCGCATGGCCGACGAGGGATTCCTTGTCGATGCGATCCATCCGCCCACCGTGCCCGACGGCCGCGCACGGTTGCGCATCCAGCTCAGCGCACTGCACGAAGAACACGATATCGACGCCCTGCTCGTCGCGCTTGCGCGCGTGCTCAAATCGGCGTCGCTGGTGGATCTTTAGGTCTCAGCGCAGCTTGCCACGCTGCTCTTGGCTGCGATCCAGGAAAGCGGCGTCGCTGATCAATCCGCCGGCACGCAACGCCCGCGTGCCCAGTCGCGCAACCACTGCACTTTTTCGGCCATGACCACCGACAACGGATGGGTCTGGGCCAAGGCCTCGCGGATGGCTTCGGTCGACAGTCTCGTGCCGGCAGCGTGGGCATCGTAGAGCGCACTGACGATGGCCTGCTCGATCTCGGCACCCGAGAATCCGTCGCTGGCCGCCGCGAGGGCATCCAGATCGAAGCGCGCAACGCCCTGCTCGCGCCGCTCCAGATGGATGCGGAACGCATCGCGCCGCGCCGCTTCACCCGGCAGATCGACAAAGAACACCTCGTCGAAACGGCCCTTGCGCAGGAACTCGGGCGGCAGGCGCTGGATGTCGTTGGCGGTGGCCACCAGGAAGACCGGCGCGCGGCGCTCGCTCATCCAGGTCAGCAGCGTGCCCAGCACGCGGCGCGATACACCATCATCGCTATCGGACGTGGCCAGGCCCTTTTCGATCTCGTCGCACCACAACACGCAGGGCGCCATGGCCTCGGCGGTGGCCAATGCTGCGCGCAGGTTGCGCTCGGTTTCACCGTGGTACTTGTTGTAGAGCGCGCCGAAATCCAGCCGCATCAGAGGCACGCCGAAACCGCCCGCGCAGGCCTTGGCGGCGAGCGACTTGCCGGCACCCTGCACGCCCAGCAGCAGCATGCCGCGCGGCGGATCGAGACCCTTGGGAGGCGTGTCGGTCATGAATACGGCGCGACGCTGTTCGACCCAGCGCTTGAGACGCTCCAGGCCGGCGATCTGGTCCATCCGCGCCACACCGGTCTCCAGCGTGATGACGCCGCCACGCCCCAGCAGTTCGAACTTGGCGCGTTGCGCACGCGGGATGTCGTCCGGGCCGATCAGGCCGTCGGCGTGGATCAGCTCGCGCGCGATGCGGCGCGCATCGAGCAGGGTCAGGCCGCGCAGGTGACGCAACACGATGCGCTGCGCGGTGGCATCCACTTCCACGCGTCGGCCACCATGCTCGCGCGAATAGGCGAAGACCTCCTCGCGCAGGAGTTTTGCCAGCTCGGCATCGTCGGGCAGGCGCATCGTGAAGCGCGTCGCCAGCGGTTCCAGTTCGGGTGGCAGTTCGATCTTCGCCCCGATCAGCACCACGGTCTGCCTGGCGGCGCCCTGACCGAGCACCACCTCGCGCAGCATCCGCACGCTCATCGCGTAGCGCAGGTAGGGGGCGAAATCGAGCAACAGCCAGATGCCACGCTGCTCCTCGCGCCGCATCACATCGAGCACCGCACTGGAGTCGTTGGCCGCGGGCAGGAAGGGATCGTCCATGTCCAGCCGCTTGAGTCCGTCGGTGATCGACCAGCGCCACAACGGGCGGAACAACTCGGCGACAACGTGCCGGAAGGCGTCCAGCAGCAACGCCTCTTCATTGGTTTCGATCAGCAGCAGCGGGGTACCGGCACGGATGCGGACCGCAAGATCGTGGGAATCGAACATCGGCCTTCACGGAAGGAAAACGGGGACGCACGCAGCGGCGCGAGAACGCCACGGTGACGGTGTATTCTGCCAAGTCGTGACTTCTCCGGGTTGGATCGCGTCTCCATGTCTCTTGCTCGCCCTCTGCTTTTGGCCACCCTGCTGGCTGTTTTCGCCCTTGTTCCGGTACAGGCCGCCACGCCCAAACAGGGCGGCTCGGCGCCAGCGGCCCAACTCGAAGCGCAAGGTATGCGCTTGCGCCTGACGGCGCCGGATCTTCCCCGATTGAAGGCCGAGGACGCGAGCAACGACCTCAAGACCGGTGTGCCGCTGCGTTACGGGCAGGTGCAGCGCGCCCGCTTCGACCTTTCCGGCGAGGCCGGTGTGGGGCGTTGGGAAACTCGCCCCGACGGGCAACTGGTCTGGCGACTGGAAATCACCGGCAAGGGTGCGACCAGTCTGGAATTCGCCTTTTCGCGCTTTCGCCTGCCGCCCGGCGCCACGCTGTCGATCCACGCCGTCGATGGCAGCGTGGCCTTGCCGTTGATGAGCGATGCCGACAATCCACTCGGCGGCGTGCTCCACACCCCGATGCTGGCCACCGATGCGGCGGTGCTGGAGCTGGTGTTGCCCGCCGCCCGCCGCGACACCCTGGAACTGGCGCTCAAAAGCGTGTCCTGGGGCTACCGTGACCCTCTCGCGGCGGCGCGTGCCAAGTCCGGCAGTTGCAACCTCGACACCGCTTGCCCCGAGGGCGAAGCCTGGCGCGAGCAGATCGCCGCCGTGGCCGGCTACTCCTTCAGCAGCAACAGTTCCAGCCTGTACTGCACCGGCACCCTGATGGCCACAGGCAATGCCTCCGAAGACGCTGCCAAGCCGCGCTTTTCCACTGCCCACCACTGCATCTCCACCGACCAGGAGGCCGCCAGCGCGGTGTTCTACTGGGGTTTCGAGAGCCCGTCCTGCCGCACCGTTGGCAGCACCGCGAACGCCACGCCTCTGAACGCCGTCACCACCTCGCGCGCGGTGCAAACCGGCGGCGCGCGCCTGCTGACCACCGACCGGGGTAGCGATTTCACCGCGCTGGAGCTCAACACCCCGGTACCCGATCAGGCGATGGCCTATTACAGCGGTTGGGATCGCAGCGGCACCACTCCCGCCGGCTCGGTCGGCATCCATCATGCCAATGGCAACGAAAAGCGCCTCGTCTTCAACGACAACCCGCTTACGACGATGCAAAACTGCATCAACTTCGGCGGCGAGCCTGCGACGCATTGGCGCGCAGGTCCCTACTCCCTGGGCACCACCGAGATCGGATCCTCCGGATCGGGGCTGTGGAACCCGGCCAACGGCCTGCTGATCGGGGTCCTGTCCGGCGGCACCGCGTCTTGCTCCAGCTCGTCCGGCTACGACTGCTATGGCCGCCTCAGTGCGGCTTGGGAGGTCCAGGCGGACAGCGGCGTCACGTTCCGCGAGGCCTTCGACCGCAGCGGCGACAATCCGCAAACCATGCCCGGCAAGGCAAGCTGCGATGCGCCGGTGGTCACACTGTCCTCGTCGGCCTTCAACGCCGCGCCGGCGGCCGGTACCCGCTTCGAGTTGCGTGCCAATGCCAGCGGCGGTGCCGGCGACTACACCTACGCCTGGGACACCGATGGCGATGGGATCTACGAGCGCAGCGGCAGGGAGAACCGCATCCGCGTGTCCTTTCCCTCGCAGCGGAGCCTGAGCGTGCGGGTGCAGGTGCGTGACGGCACGGGCTGCGCCGGCGTGGCCTCGCGCGCACTCGACATCGACGCGCCGGTGGTCGAGGTCGCGTCGATCGGCACCCCACAACAGGTCTGCGGCAACGACGATGGCCGACTCGATCCGGGCGAGCGCTTCACCGTCCCGGTCACGCTGCGCAACCGCGGCGGCCACGCACTCGGCGCTGGTGCCCGCGCCCTGTTCGCGCCGGTCGAATCCCTGCAACTGGAAGTCGGCCCCAACAGCTTCGGCTATCGCGGCTCGCGCCAGTGTGATTACGGCTTCGTGGATCTGGCCACGGGCACCCATGCCACCGCGCCGCTGACCACCGCCGTGGCCGATGGCAACCCCTATGGCGACCTCGACGATGCGCGCACGCCCGACATCGCGCTCGGCGGCAGCGGCATCACGCTCTATGGCCTCACCTACACCCGCGCGATGATGTCCACCAACGGCTATGTGTCGTTCGACACCAGCGATCCGGGCTCCGATGCCGAGCCATCCTGCAGCGGTGGACCCCTGGGATCGGGCGGCAAGGGCCCGCAGCTGCGCCCCTTCCACGCCGATCTGCGCGTGCTGGAAGAAGCGGGCGCTGGCCTGCGCTACCGCTATTTCAGCCAGTGCCCGCGCCCGGCACAGGCCGGGGCCACGCAGGGTTGCCATGTGTTCCAGTGGAGCGGCATGGAAGTGCTGGACAGCGACTGGTACTTCGGTGGTGAAACCGAATTCCAGGCCATCGCTTACGAGGGCACCGGCGAAGTCGCTTACCAGTACCGGCTCGCCGCGCCCACCGATCTCTACTCCGGCGCGGTCGGCATAGTGGACGTGAACGGTGCGGACGCGTTGTCCTTGTCATGCCCGCAGGACACATCCGTCGTACCGGCAGCGGGCAGCGCGATGTGCGTATTCACCCCACAAGCCCTGCCGCAAGTGGAACCGGCGCTGCGTCTGGATTCCTCCACGCTGAGCCTGCCGGCAATCGCAGCCGGGGCCAGCGCCACGGTCGACCTGCCGCTGTCGATCCGCGTCGATGCCGCCTGCGATACGCCACTGCAACTCGACTACATCGGCAGCGCCACGCTGAACACCTACAGCGCCGAGGGCAGTCGCCACAGCCTCGGACGCACCATCGCGGCCTGCCAGACGGTGGATACCTGCCCGACTCCATCTTCCAGCACCACGCTGCGCAGCGGCGACTTCAGCAATCCGCGCCGCTCCGGCAACGGCATCACGCTCTCCCGCGGCCTTGGTGGCACCTGGTACAGCGCCGATTCTTCGCACCTTCCCACCTGGTACAACATCGTCGGCAGTTATCGCGACAATTTATTGAGTGCCCCCATCCTTGCGGCGCGCAATGCAGCCGCTCCAAACGGCCTGCAGGTGGCGACCAGCAGCGTCGGGCAGGCGCATATCGCCGCCATCACCCCGACACGCGCGCTGTTCGCCTGGCGCTTCGAGGATGGCCGCGCGGGCCTGGAGTTCCTCGACGCCACCACGGGGGCTTTGGCCCGCCCCGAATCGGACCACACCGGGCACTGGTATCCACCCGGCCAGTCGGGCTGGGGAATGAACGTCGAGAGCGTGGCCCTGGATGATTCGGACCTGGATGTGGCAGCCCTCTATTTCTACGACGAACGCGGTCTGCCGCGCTGGCTGATCAGCGAGGGTACGATGACCGTGAACGGCACCGTCGGATTGCGCAGCCACCACCCGCATTGCCCCGGTTGCGCCCATTACGAGGACTGGGTCGATCAACGTCAGCGCGCCGGCAGCCTGCGGCTGCGCTGGAGCGGTGACGACTCGGCCACGATCAACACCAGCATCACCCTGCCGGCGCCGCTGCAAGGCGACTGGAACCGTGGCAACGTACCCTTCGTCCCCATCCGCTGAGAGCCCGCCATGAGCCAGGACCGACGCCTGATCTACCTGCTGCGCCACGCCCACGCGCAACCTTCCCTCGCGGGTCAACCCGACCATGACCGTGGCCTGTCCGGCACCGGCGAGGCGGAAGCCGACGCGGCGGGGGCGTTCCTCGCCAGCCAGCCCGCATTCCAGCGCGTGCTGTGCTCGCCCGCCCTGCGTACCCGGCAGACCGCCGAGCGCGTACTGGCGCAAACAGGCTATGCCGACACCCGCAGCGAAGGGCGCATCTACGAGGCCAGCGCGGGCGAACTGATCGAGGTGCTCGACGAGCACGCCGACGTGCCGGTTCTGCTGGTGGGCCACAACCCGGGGCTCGAACAACTCGTCGCCCTGTTGTGCACCGGACGCTCCGGTGAGTACCGCGGCATGCCGCCGGCCGGCCTGGCACTGCTCAGTCTGGCACCGGACACGGCGTTGGAACCCGGCGCGGCACGGTTGGATGCGTTCTGGTCACCTTGAGCCGATGCGCTGCGGTGCGGCACTGCTGATGCTCTGCCTGACCGCCACACCAGCCCCGGCACAGACCTGGGCGGTCGATGATGGCCGCGCCGAGATCGCCTTTTCGGTGCGCCCCTTGTGGCTCAAGCGCATCGAGGGCCGATTCCCGGTGCTGGAAGGAGAAATGAACCGCGACCCGGTCAACGGCATGCTCACGGTGGACGTGCGGGTGGACGCCCGCGCGGTGCAGATGGGGCGCGCTTCGCTGGTCACCTGGGCGCAGTCGGATGAATTCTTCGACGTGGCCCGCCATCCCTGGATCCGCTTCCGTTCCGAATCACTCGGCCCCGAGCGCCTGGGAGAAGGCGGCTCGATACAGGGCTACGCCACGCTGCGCGGCATCACCCAGCCCGTGCAATTCGAACTGATACCCGCCGATTGCGAACGCCCCGGCATCGACTGCCCACTGCAGGCACGCAGCGAAGTCAGCCGCAGCGCCTTCGGCATGGCCTCGCACCGGCGGACCCTGGGCGACGTGGTGCGGCTGGATTTCTCCGTCTGGCTGCGGGAATCCGCCACGGCGGCACCCAGGCCGTGAACCGCACGCCGCGCTTGTTCCTGCTGGCCCTGCTGGCGGTCTCGCTGTCGGCCTGCATGCCCAGCCGCAAGGACATCCGCCAGGCGCGACAGGACGTGCGCGCCCTGCAGGACACGTCCACCAGTTGCGGGCTGCCGGACCGCTGCGCCGAAGCTTCCGCGCTCTACGACACCGCCGCCAGTGCCCTGCGCGACAGCCAGCCGGAAGCGCCGCGCCACCGCGTGCTGCTGCTGGAAAGCGGCGAGGATGCGCTGCTGGCGCGCATCAACCTGATCCGCGCGGCAAAACGCAGCCTGGATGTGCAGAGCTTCATCTATGCCCAGGACGACGCCGGTTTCCTGGTGCTGAACGAGCTTCTGGCCGCGGCCCGACGCGGGGTGCGGGTGCGGGTACTGCTCGACCAGCTCTACAGCGTGGACGACGTGGAACTGGTGGCCGCACTGGCCAGCGCCCACGTCAAGTTCGAGCTGCGCCTGTTCAACCCCACCTTCGGCAAGGCGCGCACCGGCCCGCTGGAGTTCGCCGCCGGCATCCTGTGCTGCTTCACCCGCTTCAACCAGCGCATGCACAACAAGCTGCTGCTGGCCGATGGCGTCATCGGCATCACCGGCGGGCGCAACTACCAGGACCGTTATTTCGACTGGGATCCCGGCTACAACTACCGCGACCGCGACATCCTGCTTGCCGGGCCGGAAGTGGCGCGCATGCGTGACTCGTTCAACGCCTTCTGGCGCCACCCGCGCGCGGTGCCGGTGGCCGCATTGCGCGATGTGCGCCGTCGCCTGCGTGGTCTGGAGCGTGGTATCCCGCTTGATCCCGATACCCTGGCCGCGCCCAGCATCAATCCCGAACGCGCCGCGGCGCTGGCCAACGATGCCCGCGATCCCGCCCTCATCGCGCGGCGTCTGCTGCAACGGGTGCGTGAAGTGGGCGAGGTGGAATTCATCTCCGACCTGCCGAACAAGACGCTCGAACGCAATCATCCGAGCGAGCACGACCTCTCAGGCGAATTGCTGGAATTGTTCGAAAGCGCGCAGGACCGCATCGTGCTGCAAACCCCCTACCTGGTGTTCTCCAAGCCGGCCCAGCGCAGCCTGCGCGCGCTGCACCAGCGCCCCGAACCACCGCGCGTCATCGTTTCCACCAACAGCCTGGCGGCCACCGACGCCTTCCCGGTGTACGCGCTCTCGCACAAGTACAAGCGCCGCTATCTGCGCGAGTTCGGCCTGGACATCTACGAGTACAAGCCCTTCCCCGGCAGCGCGCCAAGTGATGCGCTGACGGGCGGAACCGACGACGAACCCCGCCCCCCGCCACTGGGCGAACGCGCCACCGAATCGCGCCGCGCCTTCGGCTCGGGTGCGCAGGGTTCGGGCGCACTCGGCTCGCGCGGCAGCGCCCTGCGCGGGCGCGTACCGCTGGCGCGCGAAGGCGTGCGCATGGGCCTGCACGCCAAGTCCATGGTGATCGACGAACGCATCGCGCTGGTGGGCACGCACAACTTCGACCCGCGCTCGGACCGGCTCAACACCGAGAGCGCGGTGATCGTGCACGACGCCGCCTTCGCACGCGAACTGGCCGAGGAAATCCTCGCCGACACCACGCCGGAAAACGCCTGGGTGATCGCCCCACGACCCAAGCCGGTGGTGCTGTCCGGACTCAACTACAGCCTCGGCAAGGCTTTCGAGGCGTTGCCGCTGTTCGATATCTGGCCGTTCCGCTACGCCACGAGTTGGGAAATGAAACCCGGCTGCGCCCCGGTGCCGCGAGACGACCCGAAGTTCATGGAATGCTACGAGCCGGTGGGTGACTTCCCCGAAGTGCAGGTACCCCTCAAATCGCTCTACACCCGCATCCTCACCGCCTTCGGCGCGGGGTTGGCGCCGATTCTCTAGGCAGGGTCTCCACGGTTATCCCCGGGAAAATCAGGAATTTTCCAGGGCGATGTCGGCCCGCGCTTCGAAGACGCGGGCGATTTCATCGGGCGCGAGCGCGCGCCACATGCCTGGCTCCAGTGTCAGATCGGCCAATCGCAATGCGCCGATGGCGCTGCGGTGCAGTCCGGTGACGGCGTTGCCGGTGGCGGCGAACATGCGGCGTACCTGGTGATAGCGCCCTTCGGTGACGGTGAGGCGGGCGTGGCGGGGGTTGAGCGTTTCCAGCAGGGCGGGGGCGAGCGGGGTGGTTTCCGATTCCAGCATCAGGCTGCCGGCCGCGAACAGGGCGGCCTCGTCGCCTCGCAGATCCTGCGCCAGATCAGCCTCGTAGACCTTCGCCACGCAAGACCGGGGCGAGATGATCCGGTGCAGAAGCTGGCCGTCGTCGGTGAAAAGCAGCAGACCCGAGGTATCGCGATCCAGCCGACCGATGCTGGACAGGACCGGTTTGCGCAGCCGCATGCGCGGCGGCAGGAGATCGAAGACCAGGCGCGAAGGATCGCGCGTGGAGCAGGTGTAGCCGACGGGCTTGTGCAGTGCGATCACCACGCCAGGGGCGGGGTCGAGGGGTTCGCCGTCGATGCGGACGGCGTCGTGTTCCAGCCGGTCGTCGCCATAAAGCAACTCGCCCGTGGCATCGGTGACACGACCTTCGGCAAACAGGGCCAGCACCTCGCGGCGGCTGCCGTAGCCGAGGTTGGCAAGGTATCGCAGCAGCTTCATCGGCGGGGGCTCCGGGCGTGGATCAGTTTGAAGCCGTCGCGCTCGGCGATGCGCTGCACCTGCCCGAACCGCTGATCGAGTTCGGCCTCGTAGGGCAGGTGACGGTTGGCGACCAGCCACAACTCGCCTTGTGGTGTGAGTGCTTCGGCCGCGCGCAGGATGAAGGCCCGCCCCAGTTCGGGCTGGTCGGCACGCCCGACGTGGAAGGGTGGGTTCATCACCACCGCATCGAAGGGGCCGGGCAAGCCGGTGGTGACATCGTGCCAATGCACGTTCGCCACCGGCTGGTCACGCCCGGCCAGCACGTCGGCGAGGTTGCGTCGCGCCGGTTCCAGTGCGCGGGCGTCGGCCTCGAAAAGATCGAGCGAGCTGATCGCCGCACAACGCCGGGCAAGCTGCATCGACAGATAGCCCCAGCCGGCACCGGCATCGGCCACGCGTCCGGTGAGCACGGGCGGCAGATGTTCGGCGAGCAGGGCCGATGCGGTATCGATCCGATCCCAGGCGAACAAGCCGGGACGTGTCCAGAACGCGAAACCGTCCTGCACCACGCGACGCGGCGCGGCCAGTGCGCGCCAGTCGGCAAGGGTGGCGGCATCGGGCGCGTTCGTGGCGGAATCGACCCAGACAATGCGACAACGATGTTTGGAGGACGACTGCACCGTGCCGAACAGCCGCGCGAGGTCGGATTGCAGGGCGCCCGCGCCTTCGTTGTTGGCCGCCACCGCCAGCAGCAGGCCGCCGGGAGCCAGAGCGTCGACGGCCTGCGCCAGTTGTGCGCGACAAGCCTCACGCGAGCGTGGGGCGAGCAGAAGCACCGCGCCATGACCGTTGCCGGAAAGCTCCGGTTCGGCCTCGATGCCGCGTTGGTGCAAAGCTTCGAATACCGGGCGCAACGGCTGCACGCACCGCCAGTCCCTGTGCGGCAAGCCGTGACCGGCACGCGCACCCAGGAAGGCCACCGGGCCGGACGGCAAAACCGGCATGCCCGATTCCAGCGCCCAGGCCAGGGCCGCCAGTGGTGCGTCGTCAAACTGGGCCATCGTCCACCGCCCATCCGAATCGTGATGCCACGAGGGTCGCCACCCGGTCGGTTTCGCGCAGCGGCTCGATGCGGGTGCTGTCTAAGGTCTCGCCCAGTTCCTGCAGCCGTCCGGCATCGCACAAGCCGCGCACAAAGTCGCCGACCTTGCCCCGCACCCGATGCGCATCGAAGGTGTAGACGGGCACGCGCGTGGCGGCGGCCTCGCTGAGCATGTTGACCGAGTCGGGGCTGACCACGATGGCATCGGCCCAAGCCAGAAAGCCGGGATAGGGGTTTTCGCCATCCTCTGCGCCATGCCATTGCCGGTTCGGCACGGTGCCGAACGCGCCGCGCGCCGCATCGCGCAACCAGGCGGGCGTGCGGCGTGAGCTGCTGACCATCAGGCTGCCTTGACCGGCCAGCAGGCGCGTCAGGCTTGCAACCAGGCGCTCCCAGTCATCGCGATCCAGCGCGAAGCCGCGCGTCGGCCCGCCAAGCAACAGCGCCACGCGCGGTGCAGGCAGGGCTTGCAGGGTGGCAAAGCGGGTGCGTGCCTGCGCCAGCCAGGGATCATCGACCGGATTCAAACCGCCGAGCGTGGCAATGAGGTTTTCACCGTGCAGGCGGTCGTGGCGCGGCGCGACCACCAGATCGAAGTGGTGCAGGCCGATGCGCGGGTCGAGGATCTGCACGGTGCGGCAGGCACCCGCACTGGCCTCGCGCAGCAGGCGTGTCGCCAGCGCCGCCTGACGTCCACAGCCGATGGCAAGATCGGGCCAGGGCGCATGCAGGCGTGCCGCGAATTGCGGCCCGAAGGCTGACATGGAACCCGGCAGGCGACGCGGTGCCAGCCAGCGCCAGGGTGGGCGGGTATCAAGGCGGAAAGTCTCGATGCGTGCAGCGAGGCGTTCGGCCAATGCGCGCGCCTGGTTCTCGTTGCCCGCCGCACCATCGCTGAGCACCCAGGCCCGACGCGCCGAGTGCGTACTTGCGGTCACGATCACGCGCGCTCGCGCAGCGCGCCGCGCTCCGGGCAACTCGCTGCGAATGCGGTGCGCAGGTGGTCGATCAGCTGCTGGCTGCGCCGCACGGTTTCACGCCGCCGGGGCAGCACCGCCTTCATGATCTTCTGCGGCAGGCCGAACTCCGGAAGCACCTCCACCAGCCGGCCCGCCTCCACGTCCTCGCGCGCCAGGAACCAGGGCAAGACACTGATGCCCTCGCCCGCCAGCGCCGCATCGCGCATCACCGCGCCGCTGTTGGTGGAAAGGCGCGGGTGCACCAGCACGCGGAAGCTTTCCTCGCCGCGCGCAAAGCGCCATTCCAGCCCGCTGTCGTTGTACAGGTACTGGATGCAGTCGTGCTCGCGCAGGTCGCCGGGCACCTTCGGCACGCCGCGCGCGGCGAGATAGGCGGGCGCGGCGCAGCAGGCCAGGTCGAAGCGGAACAAGGGTTCTTCCTGGAACTGGCCGGAAATAGTGCCGCGGTCGGTGATGACCACGTCGTAGCCTTCCTCGGCGGGGTTGACCGGCTGGTCGTTGAGCACCAGCTCGAAGGTCAACTCGGGGTATTGCTGCATGAATTGTGTCAATGCCGGTCGCAGTGCCTGGATGCCGAAGGCGGTGGGCGAGCTGATGCGCATCAGGCCACGAAAATGGAGGGCGCTGACCGAGAGGCTGTCTTCCAGGGCGTCGAGTTCTTCCACCAGTCCCGCGACGTGCTGGCGATAGAGTGCCCCGGCTTCGGTCAGGCGCACGCGCCGGGTGGTGCGCACCAGCAGCGGCGTGCCGAGCGCATTTTCCAGCGCCTTGACGCGCCGGGTCACCAGCGACTTGGGCACACCGAGCTGGCGCGCCGCTTCGGAGAAGTTCTCGAGCTCGGCGACGCGCAGGAAGGTCCGGATGCTGGCAAGGTGCGACATGGCGGGATTATCGCCGATGTGCGCAGCGCGATGCGGCGCGGAGGCTGCCGGCCTTACCTTTCCAGGATCGCGGTCACGCCCATGCCGCCAGCGGTGCAGATCGAGATCAGGCCGCGCCCGCCGCCCTTTTCCTTGAGCAGCTTGGCGAGCGTGGCCACGATGCGTCCGCCGGTGGCGGCAAAGGGATGGCCGAGCGCCAGCGACGAACCGACCACGTTGAACTTCGCCGGGTCGATGCTGCCCAGTGGCGCATCGAGGCCGAGGCGGTCGCGGCAGAAGGTTTCCGATTCCCAGGCGCGCAGGGTGCACAGCACCTGGGCGGCGAAGGCTTCGTGGATCTCGTAGAAATCAAAATCCTGCAGGCTGAGGCCGTGACGGGCCAGCATCTGTGGCACGGCCCAGGCCGGTGCCATCAGCAGGCCGTCGCCATGCACGAAGTCCACCGCGGCCACCTGGGCATCGACGATGTACGCCTGCACTTCCAGCCCGTGCGCCTTCGCCCACTCGTCGGTGCCGAGCAAGACCGCCGAAGCGCCATCGCTGAGCGGGGTGGAATTGCCCGCGGTCAGCGTGCCCTTGCCCGAGGTCTTGTCGAAGGCCGGTTTGAGCGTGGCGAGTTTTTCCACGGAGGTATCCGGGCGCAGGATGTTGTCGCGGCTGACGCCACGGAACGGCACCACCAGATCCTCGAAGAAACCGCGCTCGTAGGCGGCGGCGGCCTTGTGGTGCGACTCGTACGCGATCCGATCCTGCTCGGCGCGGGAAATACCCCACTCCTTGGCCATCAGTTCGCAGTGGTCGCCCATGCTCATGCCGGTACGCGGCTCGGCCACACCGGGAAATTCCGGCTTGAGCTCGCGTGGCGAAAAGCCCTTGAACGCCTTGAGCCGCTCGCCCAGGCTGCGCGCGCGATTGAGGTCGAGCAAGCGCCGACGCAAGGGCTTGCTCACCGCGATGGGCACATCCGAGGTGGTATCCGAGCCGCCGCCGATGCCGGCCTCGATCTGGCCCAAGGCGATCTTGTTGGCCACCGTCATGATCGTGTCGAGGCTGGTGCCGCAGGCGCGCTGCATGGTGATGCCGGGCGTGGTGGGTGCCAGGCCCGAGGAAAGCGTGGCCTCCCGCCCGAGATTCCAGTCCGAGGCATGCTTGAGCACCGCGCCCATCGCCACCTCGCCAAGTTGCTCCCCGTGCAGGCCGAAACGCTCCACCAGCGCACCCAGCGTGCGGATCGACATGCCGAGGTTGCCGACGTCGTAATAGGCGGTATTGGCCCGGCAGAACGGGATGCGCACGCCGCCGATCACGCCGGCACGCTGAAAATTGGGGGTCTTGGCCATCGTGGTGCTCACGGCGGTGGGAACAGGAATGCCCGGAATGATAGCGCAGTGTCCATACGCTAGCGAACGGTGGCGCTACTTGCCGCCCTCGAACCAGCTCTCCGGAGCGCGCTGCGCATAGCCTTGCGGGCGCTCCAGCTTGCGGTTGCGGCACACGGCATACAGCTCCACGGTGGCGAGATCCTGCATCGGATAGGACAGGATCTCCGGGGTGTACTCGATCACGTCCTCGGTACGGATCGCCACCCGCCAGGGCTCGAATTCGAAGGCCCGCAGTTCCTTCTCGAACTCCGTCACCGTGATGGGATTGAGCTCCTTGTACCACTGCCAGTACTGCGCCGGGCTGGAGAACTCGCCAGAGCGATCCATGTAGCGTGGCGTGGTGGAGAGCACCAGCTCGCGCAGATCCTCTTCGGTTTTCTTCAGGTGGAAGAACGGCTCGTCGCTGAACTCGCCCAGATGGTGGCCGTAGTTCGAGTAGTACAGCCCCGGATGGACGAAGAACAACCCGCCATCGCGCAGCACCCGTTTGATCTCGCGCAGCGCCTGGTGATAACCACCGGCGATGTGCTCCAGCGATCCCCAGGACAGCACCACGTCGAAGCTGTCATCGGGAAACGGCAGGTGGTTGCCATCCTCGGCGGCGTAGCGCAGGCAGTCGGGAACGGCATCGGCAGGCACATGGTTCGCCGCCATGATCTCGGGCAGCCGGTCAAACCCGCTGAAGGGATCAACCCCGATCATCAGCTCCGGCTCGCAGTACAAGGCCACCGCCAGATCGGTGATGCCATCGCCGCAACCCATGTCGAGCACCCGCCCCTGCAGCAGGTCCGAATCCTTCATCAGGTAATGGACGATGGTGCGCGCCGCATGGTCGAAATGGCGATGGAACCAGTCGCCGTGGTCACGCGCCCAGCTCAGGGTCTCCGGCGCGGGGGAATCACCCACGGCGCGCAACATCATCATCGCGCTGTTGCGCCCCTCGAACGAGACGGATGTGCTGCCCAGTGTCCCCACCGGCACGAGCTGGCGATCACAGGTGGCCACCTTGCCGGCGCTCGCCGGGCTGCGGCGGCGCAACTCGACATCCAGCGTGGCGACCTCGTCGAGTGGGCCCGCTGCCCAGCAGGAAAACGCGTACCGCCCGCGCGGCAGCCACGCGGCATCCTGATGATCGCGGAAACGCCGCCCCCACAAGGGTTCACCCTGCGCATCGCGGGCGATGACCACCAGATCCGGGTCCATCACGATCGCGCGCTGCACCTCGAACTCGACCACCAGGATCGAACCGTCCGCCGGGTCGCGCCCGACCTGCACCATCTTCATGCCATGTCTCCTGTCAAATTCGGGCCGGCCGGGGGCACTGGCGGATGGGTGTCGCCCGTTGCGAACCAGGCCGGAAAGGCCGGCCACAACGAGTAACCCACCGAGTGCTCACGCAGCAGCCCCTCCCAATGGCTTGCCAGACGCTGCAGGGCGTCTTGCCCTTGCGGATCGTCCAACTGGCTGATGCGGATGCGGCGATGGCCGTTGCCCATGTCCACGGCCTGGCTCATCAGGATAACCGGGGCCTTGGCCAACCGGGCGATACCCAGCACGCCGTTGGAGAAGGTCGCCTCGCGGCCGAACAGCACGACCGGCCTGCCCGACTCGCGCAGGCCGAGCGGCACATCCGGCAAGCCGCACAGCCAGGTGCCGGCCTTGAGCGCGCGCAGCGCCGGGCGCGCCGCGCCTTCGGCAAAAATCAGCGGCGCACCATTGATGCGGATGACCTCACGCAGCCGCAGCGCACCATAAAGCCACGCCAGGTACGCACCACCCATGGTGCGCCGGGCCAACGGTGCCGACAGCGACGATACCCGTGCACCGCGGGCGCGCATCGCGCGCAACAGCCAGAAACCCTGGTTCCAGTGGAACGGCATGCACACCGGGGTTCCGTCGAATCCGGGCCAAACATCGAACCCCGGCGCGTAACGCCGCATCCAGCGATCGGAGCGGGTGCGGCTCAAATACATGTCGGCATGATCCATCAGCCGGCTCAGGCGGAACTGGCGCGCCCAAAGGGCTTCATCCGGGATCGGCACGTACTGCCGCGCCTGGGCCAGTGCCGCCTGCCACTCCGGCCGGTAGAGCCACGAAAAACGCGAACAGAACCGCAGCCAGCGGAAGCCCAGCGACCAGGGCATCAACGCGCTCAGGCCGGGGATCAGATACAGCTCCAGCAGGGCGCGCAGCTCCAGGCGCAGCGAGGCAAGCATCGCGGATCGGGCATCGGGAAGGGGAACCGCAATGGTACTGTAACGCTCCTTTTCCCATGCCCTGTTTCGATGAACGCTCCCGTTTCCACCTTCGGCGCGCTGGCGCTGGAGTGCTCCGCCCCGCTGGCCCACACCACGCTCGCGCGCGATGACGCGGCGCAGCTTGCCGACCATGTGGCCGCCGACCTTGCGCGCTTTCTTCCCGGCGTGGAACAGGTCGATCTGGCGCTGGCCGCTTCGGCGTTCGATCCTTCCGAATTGTTGCGCGCCGGCTGGCCGGTGCACGCCGCGCTGGCCCACCTGGTGGAGCGCGCTCCCGAATCCTTCGAGCCGCGCGTGATGGGTTTCGGGGCGCACGAGGGACAGATGCCGGAAGGGCTGAACCCCGACCCCGCGCTGCGCGAGGGCCCCTTGCGCCTGGTGCCCTTCGTGTTGCGCGGCGCGCCCGGGCCGATTGCCGCGGTGGGCCGGCAGATGGAGGAGAACCTGCTGGAAAAGGGCATGGCCCAGGCCGCGACCGCCTTCTTCGCCCAGCGCGCCTTCAACGGGCCGATGGAACACGCGCGCTACCTGAGCCTCAACGACCTCATGGCGATGACATCGATGCAGTACGAGCACGCCGGCATCGGGCCGCTGTGGCCGTTGGTCGAAGCCGCCCTGCTGACCCCGGAGCGTGAGGAATGGCTGGACGCGCCGCCCGAACCGCTTGCGCACTGGACCGGCAACGAGGTGCGCATCGCGATGATGGACATTGCGGCCTGGTCGGAACACGGTTTCGTGCCCGAAGGCGTGGACGCCGAACGCCTGTCGCGCGCCTTCGACCGCTTCCAGATGCGCCAGCAGCAGTTCGCCGCCGTGCTGGGCAGCCATGGCATCGCGGTGCGCTTCGATCATTGCGGTGTTGGCGAAGACCCGCGCCAGGTGCTGCGCGCCTGATAGAGTTCGCGCGGCCCCGGCCGCTTTGGAGACGTCGCCGTGTCACTCGCCCGCCTGCCACCTCCGCCCTTGCTTGCCCTGCGCAACGCGCACCTGTTCGCGCCCGAAGACCGTGGCGTGATGCACCTGCTCCTTGGTGGCGGTCGGGTGCTGTGGATCGGCGCACACTGGCAGGATCTGCCGGCCGATCTTGGCGTGCAGGTCATCGACCTCGAAGGCCGACGCCTGATTCCAGGCCTGATCGACGGCCATGTGCACGTCACCGGCGGCGGTGGCGAGGCGGGATTCCGCACCCGCGTGCCAGCCCTGCCGCTGTCGCATTACACCAGCAGCGGCATCACCACCGTGATCGGCCTTCTCGGCACCGACGATGTGGCCCGCGGCCCGCGCGAGCTGCTCGCCACGATCCACGCGCTGCGCGAGGAAGGGCTTTCCGCGTACGGTTACAGCGGTGGCTACCACCTGCCTCCGGCCACCCTGACCGGCTCGCTGCGCGGCGACCTGGTATTCCTGGAACCCTTGATCGGCGTGGGCGAGTTGGCGATTTCAGACCATCGCTCCAGCCAACCCACCCTCGATGAACTGCTGCGGGTGGCTTCCGACACCCATGTGGCCGGCCTCATGACCGGCAAGGCCGGCGTGGTGCACCTGCACCTGGGCGACGGCGAACGCGGCCTGGAACTGGTGCGCCAGGCGCTGGGCCGCAGCGAACTGCCCGCGCGCGTGTTCCAGCCGACCCACGTCAATCGCCGCCGTGCCTTGTTCGATGAAGCAATGGAGCTGGCGCGGCACGGCGTGCCGATGGACGTTACCGCGTTCCCGGTCGAGGACGGCGAGGATGCCTGGAGCGCGGCTGATGCCTTCCTGCGCTGGCACGAGGCCGGCGCACCCGTCGAGCGCTTCACGATCAGCTCGGATGCCGGCGGCTGCCTGCCCTGCTTCGATGCCCATGGCCAGGTATGCGGCATGGACGTGGGGCGCCCCGGCGCCCTGCTCGCCACCCTTTCCGAACTGCTCACCCGCGGCGTCCCGCTGGCACATGCCTTGCCGGCCTTCACCTGCAACGTCGCCGACGCACTGCGCCTGCCCGGCAAGGGGCGAATCGTGACCGGTGCCGATGCCGACCTGGTCTGCATGGACGAGAACGATCGCGTCCACCACCTGATCGCCCGCGGCCGGGTGCATCGGCGCGATGGCGGCTTCCTCCTCGCCGGCACCTTCGAATCGACGCGGGAACCATGACCCGCCGCCTCATGCTGATCTGCGGAATCCTCGCCCTGCTCGTGGCCGGCAGCACGGTGTGGTGGGTCAAGGGCAAGTCCACCGACATCCGCGTCACCCACGCCCAGATCCAGGAGCAACTGGCGCAGCGCTTTCCCGTCCAGCGCACGATGCTGCTCCTGCTGCACTGGCGACTGGAAAACCCCACGCTCGAATTCATCCCGCAGCGCCAACGCGTGAAACTCGGCATCGACGCCCGCCTGAACCTGCGCATCGACGGCGGTCGCGGCGACCTGGGCGGACGCGTGGAAGTGGAAACCGGCGTGCGCTACGACGACACGCGGGGCGCATTGTTCCTGGTCGACCCCGTCATTACCCACCTGGCCATCGACGGCCTGCCCAAGCAACACCTGCAACGCGTCACCGACTCGGTGCGTGACCTGCTGATCGAGGTCTTTCACCAGAAGCCGGTCTACACCCTCAATCCGCTCGACCTGAAACAGGGCACGGCACGCTTGCTGCTGCGCGAGGTGCGGATCGAGGGCGATGCGGTGGTGGTGCGGCTGGGGTTGTAGACGGCACGCGATGTCGACGGCGGAATGCA
>CAZTXX010000007.1:0-28813 GCA_964617405.1 uncultured Aquimonas sp.
CAGTGGACTTTTAATCCATTGGTCGATGGTTCGATCCCATCACGGCCCACCATTTCAGATCAGCCAGTTGCGTGACTTGCGCACCGTTCCGACATCGGAAGCGGTTCTGTTCGGTGCGCACCGGGTACGCAAGTGACCAGGCGTTACACTTGCGCAGTGTATAAAATGGGATACACTTGGCTGATGCTGACCATCAAGACCACCAACGCCTTCGATGCGTGGTTCGTCTCTTTGAACGATGTTCGCGCGCGGGCGCGGATTCAGGCACGAATCGACCGGGCCGAAGGGGGCAGCTTCGGTGATTGTGAACCGATCGGTGAAGGGTGCAGCGAAATGCGCATCCACTACGGCCCCGGTTATCGCGTGTACCTGATGCGCGAAGGTCTGGAGGTGTACCTGCTGCTATGCGGTGGCGACAAGTCCACGCAGACGGAAGACATCAAGGCTGCGTTGGCAATGGCCCGCAAGCTGAGGCAAACGCAAAGGAATGAATCATGAGCACCATCAAGACTCGACGCTGGGACTCCGCCGAATACCTGCAGACCGAAGAACAGATCGCCGCCTACCTTGACGCCTGTTTCGAGGAAGCCGGAGACGATGCGGCCTTTATCGCCAGGGCCCTCGGCAACGTGGCCCGCGCGCGCGGCATGAGTCAGCTTGCGCGCGATACCGGACTGGGCCGCGAGAGCCTGTACAAGGCGCTCTCCGGGGAGGGCAATCCGAGCTTTGCCACGGTGTTGAAGGTGGCGAAGGCGCTGGGGGTGCGTTTCCAGGCCGTGGCGGTTTGAGGCTTTGTGGCGAAAAAGTCCCGTGGCTGTTCATGGCCCTGCGTTTCTTCGGTTCACGGTTCATAGCCCCGAGTCCGTACGGTACGAAGCCGTGCAGGGAGGACGCCATGACCGTGATTACCGATCGCCTTGATCTACGCCTGAACGCGGAGGAGAGGAACCGCCTGCGCCGTGCGACCGATCTGCACGACCTGCCGCTGGCCACCTTCGTGTGCGGACCGCACCGCTGACGGATTTCTGCATCGGTGCCTATGCCGCCGCCAAGAACATGGCGCTGCTGACGCATGATGCCGCAGGTATTATTCGAGGCTTGAACCGAGTCTGTCCGTAATCCGGGCCGCACCAGCCGATCCCGCATCGGCACGATCCATCAGGGAACCGCAATGCCGGAGCTGCACTTCAAGGGCAAGGAATTCGTCTACAACCACCATCTGACAGTGCTGCCGTTCCGGCCTGAGCGGGGAGCTACAGGGCTGGCGCCACGAGAGGATACATCCGCAATGTCTCCATCAGCGCGGTAGGCGATGGTGTTGCACAGGCTCCCTCGTCGTCGTGATGACTGATGATGTCGTCACCCCATGTTGCTACGAATCAGGCCGAAAGCTCGCGCTCTAATCAGCGCCTTTGGGGCCAACGTGTATCCCTTGGAGGCGTTCGGGCTGCTGCTTGGAACGCACGGCACGGACCTTGAGCCGGCGTTGGTGGTTGCGCCTTTGCCTGTCGGCAAGACCAGGCATTGGCGTGAGCCAGAAGGTCGATTCGAGAAGATCGAGGAGGCTGTGGGGATGGCGAGGGAGGTCTTCTTTCCGCTCGGTTTTCAGCCCGTTGGCCTGTTCTGCACGCGTCACGATTTTGCTGCGGCCTTCACGTGGTCGGATGTCGAAGATGCGGCGCGCAGGGCTGGCGGCCTGCCCTGGGTGCTGGCTCAGTCGGTAGCCGGTGGGGAGAGGATTTGGTGCCCGGCCGTGAGGCATTTGGTGGATGGTGCGTGGGTGAACGCGACTCTGGAAGCTGACCGACTGCCTCGAACCGAACCGGAGTACAACCCACGTCGGCTGCTTCGCCGATGGGCTCGCGCGTGGGGAGCCATGGACTATGGCAACGACCATGAAGTTGAGTTGTCGGGCGCCGGTGGTGCCATCCAGTAAAAGTACGCTGACGGTACACCGCGCAGTTCTGCGCACCTTCGCCAAACTTCGCTAAGCTGCTGATTCGTAACTTATTCTGCCTGCGTCAGCCTTCGCAAGACTTCGCTTGTTTTTCAGTAACTTGTTGATTTAAAAGCGAACTTTTAATCCATTGGTCGATGGTTCGATCCCATCACGGCCCACCACTCTGCAACACGACGCACAAGGCAGCTACGCTGTCGGCTTGTCAGCCGTTTTCGTTTCCTGCCCATGTCCATCCACCTCCTTCCCGACACCCTTGTTGACCAGATCGCCGCCGGTGAGGTGGTGGAGCGGCCGGCGTCAGCGGTGAAGGAGCTGGTCGAGAACGCGCTGGATGCCGGTGCCACGCGCATCGATGTGGAGCTGGAGGAGGGCGGGGCGCGGCTGATCCGCATCCGCGACAACGGGGCGGGGATCGCGCGCGAGGAACTGGCGTTGGCGCTGTCGCGGCACGCGACCAGCAAGATCGCCTCGCTGGAGGATCTCGAAGCGGTGGCGACGATGGGGTTTCGTGGCGAGGCGCTGCCTTCCATCGCTTCGGTGTCGCAGTTTTCCATCACCTCGCGTCAGGGTGTCGACGAACAGGCCTGGCGTATCGAGTGCGACGGCGGGCGCATGGTCGAGCCGATCCCGGCGCAGCATCCGCCCGGCACCACGGTGGAAGTACGCGAGCTGTTCTTCAATGTGCCGGCGCGGCGGCGCTTCCTGCGCGCCGAGCGCACCGAATTCGGGCATGTCGAGGAGCTGCTGCGCGCCATGGTGCTGGCGCGGATGGATGTGGAGTTTCGCCTCTCCCACAATGGCAAGGCGGTGCGTGTCTGGCGCCCCTCGCGTGACGAGCCGGAATTCCTGCGTCGGCTGGGCGAAACCCTCGGCGCGCAGTTTCCCTCGCAGAGCCTCTACCTTGACGAAGCTGCGGCTGGATTCCGCCTGAGCGGCTGGGTGGGCTTGCCGACGGCGGCGCGCTCACAGGCCGATCAGCAATATTTCTACGTGAACCGGCGTCTGGTGCGCGATCGCACCGTGGCGCATGCCGTGCGTCAGGCCTACGCCGACGTGCTCTATCACGGTCGCCATCCGGCCTATGTGCTGTTCCTGGAAATGGATCCGACGCGGGTGGACGTGAACGTGCATCCGGCCAAGAGCGAGGTGCGCTTTCGCGACCAGCGTCTGGTGCACGACTTTCTCTACCGCACGCTGCATCACGCCTTGGCCGGTACCCGTGCCGGTGCGGTGGCGTCCGATCCGCAACGCCTGCCCGATGGTGCTCCGGTGCCTGTCACGGAAATCTGGCCAGCGGCTGCTTCCGGGATTCCGGCCCAGGGCGGCACGATGGCGTTTGTCCCGCAGCAGGCGCCGCTGCGGCTCAACGTGCGAGAGCAGGTCAGTGCGCTCGCGGCGCTGTATGGAACGCCGCAGACTTCGCGCGACCTCGGTATTGCCTCGCCCGCAACCGACGACACGGAGCACGAGGCGCCGCCCCTGGGCTATGCGCTGGCACAGCTGCACGGCATCTTCATCCTTGCGCAGAATGCCGAAGGGCTGGTGATCGTCGATATGCACGCCGCCCATGAGCGCATCAGCTACGAGCGCCTCAAGACCGCGCAGGAAGGCGAGGGCATCCGTGCCTTGCCATTGCTGGTCCCGATGGCACTGGCGGTGAGCGAGCGCGAAGCCGAGGCGGCCGAGGAACATGCGCAGGCCTTGGCGACGCTCGGATTCGAGATCGATCGCAGCGGCCCGCAGGGCCTGACCGTGCGCGCCATTCCCGCATTGCTGGAAGGCGTGGATGCGCGTCAGCTCGCGCTCGATGTGCTGGCCGACTTCATTGCCCATGGCAGTACGAGACGGGTACAGGAGGAGCGCAATGCGCTGCTCGGCACCATGGCCTGCCATGCTTCGGTACGCGCCAACCGGCGCCTCACCGTACCCGAAATGAACGCCTTGCTGCGCGACATGGAAACCACCGAGCGCTCGGGTCAATGCAACCACGGCCGCCCGACCTGGGTGATGCTCGACAAGGCCCAGCTCGACCGGTTGTTTCTGCGAGGGCGCTGACGCATCGCTCGTAGCCGTTTCGACACATTCCCTTGAGCGTTTGGATCCACGGCGCCGCGCTCAGCGGTGAGGGTATGCGTCAGGCCTTGATTCCGGCCGTGGGTTGGTGGCTGCTTGCAGCCGCCATAGACAGGATGACCGCCGCTTCCGCCGCGATGTCCTCGGCGCAAGCTTCCACCTGCGCGCGGCGGCTGCGGAAGCTCAGCACGCAGATGCGTCCGAGGTAGCGCTCGCCCACCTGGGCGCCGGTGACCATCACCCGGCCGCGTGCGGTGACCCGCTCCATCAGGGCGCGGGTGGCATCGTTGCGAGCCTTCTGGGTGGCGAGGGCGTCGCTTTCCAGGTGGAAGGCGATCAGCGAGAGCTGCGGCCAGGCATCGATCACGATGCCGGGGATGTGTCCAAGTCGGTCTGCGGCCCACAACGCCAGCTCACGTTTTTCTGCCAGTGCCGCGCGATAGCGTTGTGCGCCGAAGAACTTCAGGGTCAGCCATACACGCAAACCCGGGAAGGGACGTGAAAGCTCCGGGCCGTATTGCGCCGGATCGAAGAACTCGCCCTGGTTGTCGGGCAGGTAACCCGCCGTGGACGAGTGCAGGGCGCGCAGCGCCTCGCCATCGCGCACCAGCAGCGCGCCGGTGCCGTAAGGCAGGAACAGGCCCTTGTGCGGATCGAGTGTGAGCGAGTCGGCGCGTGGCAGGCCGGCGAGCAACGGGCGCAGTTCTGGAACCATGTGGAAGAAGCCGCCATAGGCGCCATCGATGTGATGCCAGAGCCCTTCGCCTGCGGCCAGGTCGGCGATGGCCTCGAGCGGATCGACCGCGCCGGTGTTGGTGGTGCCAGCGGTGGAGAACACCATGAAGGGCTTGAGACCCGCGTCGCGGTCGGCCTTGACCGCGGCCTGCAGCACATCGGGGCGCATGCGAAAGTCTGCATCCACGTCGATGGTGCGCACGCGGTCATGCGCGATGCCGGCCAGCCTGGCCGCCTTGACGATGCAATGGTGCGACTGCGAGGACACATACAGCGTGCCCGCGCGGATATCGTGGCCGAGCAGCTTCTCTCGCGCGCAGGCGATCGCGTTGAACATCGCCATCGAGCCGCCCGTGGTGAACAGGCCGCGGGTGCTGGCGGGCAGTTGCATCCAGTCGCGCAGCCATTCGAGCGCGTTGGCCTCCAGTTGCACCAGGGCCGGTGCCGCCTGCCAAATGCCGGTGAAACGGTTGGTGGTGTTGCTGATCAATTCCGCCAACGCCGCGGTGAACACGCCGCCGCCGGGGATGTAGGCGAAATAGCCGGGGTGCGGGGCGTTGAACGAGCGCGGAATCCACTCGTCGAACAACGGATCGAGCAGGCTTTCCAGCGTTGTCCCGTGTTCGGGCGTGGTTTCGCGCAGGCTGCGGCACAGATCCTCGATGCCATCGAAATCACCACAGGTCGGCGTCTCGGGCAGTGCTTCCAGATGGCTCATCACCCGTCGCATCACGGCCTGCATCATGGCCTGCATCTGTTCGATCGACAGGTCGAGATCAGCGGGGTCGTGGCTGGGTGGGTCGGATGGCATGGCGGTGTCTCGGCACGGATCGACGGAGGGGTCGACGCATTTTCGTCCCGCCTGTATCGAGGCGGGAGTGCCGGGTGTCATGCAGGTTTGGGGGTTGGACGGGTCGTGTCGTAAAGGTGTCGGGCGCACCCCGTTGCGCGCCCGTCCGGTATTCCCGATGGGTCGTCGATCAGGCGGTCGCGCTTGCGGTGCCCGGTGCCGGAGTGGCGTAGGTGCCCTTCAACAGGCCGAGCAGGCCCAGTACCTCGCGGTGCAGCGCCTGAAGGCTGGCGTGCGGGGTGTCGCGGGTTTCCTGGAAGACGATGGCCAGCCACAGTGCGATGCCGCGCAGGCGAAGCTGCGGCACGCGGGCACGGGCGCGGTTGAAGGCGAGCGTGGCGCCATCGCCCCAGGGCTGGTGGACGTCGGCGTTGCTGCTGCCATAAAGATGCGGCACCGGGATCTTCGAGGCGGCCTCGATCTCGCTCATGACCAGGTGGCCGACCGCGCGTTGTGCCGTGACCGGCAAGGCGAGCACATTGCGTTTGATTTCACGCAGTTGGCGATTGAGCAGTACATAGCGGCAGAACACGAGGAGGCGGGTCAGGAATTTCACGGGAGGCTCACTTGATGGACTGCGATGCGACGCATTGCGTCAGCTTGTGACGATTCGTGCATATTCCCAGAGCGTGCGGCATTTGACCAGACCTTGGCGCGCAAAAAAGAGGCGACAAGCCGAACTGGGTCACAAAATTCCGTTGCGTCGATGCCCGATGACAGGCTGTTCCGGCCCGATGGGCGGGCGAGCAGGCGCATGCACCACACAAAAGTGACGTCAGGCGGCAGCTTTGCGTGGTGATGTCTTGGGCAAGCGCGGTCAGGTCGGTGAGGGCACGGCCTGATCCACGCGCTGGAATCCGCGTGGCAGCAGATGGCCCCGCTGGGCACGCGAGCCGCCGTAGGCTTGCAGGTCGCGCCAGCCCAGGATGAGCTTGCGCTGGCCGCAGTACAGGGTGAGCTCCCCACCTTCGCGGACGCATGCGAGCACGCTCAGGAACTCGTCGCCGGCCTTGAGACGGGCAGGCGGGATCTGGATCAGCTTGTTGCCCTTGCCCTTGTCCAGTTCGGGCAGTTCCGCGATCGGGAAGACCAGGAGGTGGCCTGCGCTGGTGATCGCGGCGACCAGGTCGGTGGCGGGGTCGGTGACCGGTACCGGGGCGAGCAGGTTGGCGCCGCGGTCGGGATTGATGAGCTGCTTGCCGGCTTTCTGGCGGCCGACGAAATTGCCGAACGCGGTGATGAAGCCGTAGCCGTGACTGGAGGCGAGCAGGTAGCGCTGGCTGTCTTCCGCACTGGCCAATGCGACGAAGGAGGCGCCGGCCGGTGGCGAGAAGCGACCAGTCAAGGGTTCGCCGTTGCCGCGTGCCGAGGGCAGGGTGTGGGCGGAGGTGGAATAGGCGCGACCGGTGCCATCGAGGAAGGCGACCTGCTGGTTGCTGCGGGTTCGCACCGCGGCGAGCAGGGCGTCACCCTCGCGGTAGGAGAGTGTTGCCGCGTCGATGTCGTGGCCCTTGGCGGCGCGCACCCAGCCCTTGGCGGACAGCACGATGGTGACCGGCTCGCTGGCGACCAGTTCGGTTTCATCCAGTGCCTGCGCCGCGGCGCGCTCGGCCAGCGGCGAACGGCGCGCGTCGCCGTATTTTTTCGCGTCGGCCAGCAGTTCGTCCTTGATGAGCTTCTTCAGGCGAGCCGCCGAACCCAGCGTGGCGATCAGGGTTTCGCGTTCCGAGGCGAGGGCGTCCTGCTCCCCGCGGATCTTCATTTCTTCCAATCGCGCGAGCTGCTTGAGCCGCGTTTCCAGGATGTAGTCGGCTTGCTCCTCGGACAGCGCGAAGCGCGCGATCAGGGCGGCGCGTGGCTCGTCCTCGGTGCGGATGATGTGGATCACCTCGTCGAGATTGAGGAAGGCGATCAGCAAGCCGTCAAGCAGGTGCAGCCGGCGTTCGACCTTTTCGAGACGGTGTCCGAGGCGCTTTTTCACCGTGCTGGTGCGGAAGCTCAGCCATTCGCCCAGCATCTGGCGCAGGTTCATCACCTGCGGCTTGCCGTTGAGCCCGATCACGTTGAAGTTGGCGCGGAAACTCTTTTCCAGATCCGTGGTGGCGAACAGGTGCCCCATGAGCTGTTCGACATCGATGCGGTTGGAGCGCGGCACCAGTACCAGGCGGATGGGGTTGGCGTGGTCGGACTCGTCGCGAAGGTCCTCCAGCCAGGGCAGCTTTTTCGCCCGCATCTGGGTGGCGATCTGTTCGAGGATCTTGCCCGGGCTGACCTGCCAGGGCAGGGCGGTGATGACGATGTTGCCGCCCTCGCGCTGGTACACGGCACGGGCGCGCACGCTGCCGGTGCCGGTTTCGTAGAGCTTGAGCAGGTCGGCGGCGGGCGTGATGATTTCGGCCTCGGTCGGGAAGTCCGGGCCGCGCAGGTGGTCCATCAGTTCGGCCACGCTGGCCTGCGGGTCGTCGAGCAGGCGTACGCAGGCCTGGGTCACCTCGCCGAGATTATGCGGCGGGATGTCGGTGGCCATGCCCACCGCGATGCCGGTGGTGCCGTTGAGCAGCACATGCGGCAGGCGTGCCGGCAGCCAGGCCGGTTCTTCCAGGGTGCCGTCGAAGTTCGGCGTCCAGTCCACCGTTCCATGCCCCAGCTCGCCCAGCAGCACTTCGGCCAGTGGAGTGAGTTTGGATTCGGTGTAGCGCATGGCGGCGAACGACTTGGGGTCGTCCGTCGAGCCGAAGTTGCCCTGCCCGTCGACCAGCGGATAACGATAGGAAAAGGGCTGCGCCATCAACACCATGGCCTCGTAGCAGGCCAAGTCGCCGTGCGGATGGAACTTGCCGATCACATCGCCCACCGTGCGCGCCGACTTCTTCGGCTTGGCGCTGGCGGAAAGCCCCAGCTCGCTCATGGCGTAGACGATGCGCCGCTGCACCGGCTTGAGGCCGTCGCCGATGAAGGGCAGGGCACGGTCGAGCACCACGTACATGGAATAGTCCAGGTAGGCGCGCTCGGCGTATTCGTGCAACGGGATCTGTTCGAAGCCGTGGAAATCGGGGCGGAAAAGGTCGGTCATGCGTTGGGGTCGCGGGGCGATGGATCAATCCCATATTGTAGGGCGTGATGCGTCGAACGCAGGAGTCGCCGGTTGATCTCTTGCCGGATGCGGGGGTTCGGCCCGTGTTGGCGAAGGCGGCTGGCGTTGGCGGCTGGCAGGCGGATTCCCTGCCGGTTCAGCTGTTTGCATCCGGGTGCGGTGCGGTGCTGTCGGGTTCGCGTTCTTCCAGGGCAAAACGTGCCAATGCCAGCAGGCGCTCGGCGGAAGGGCTGGCCAGGCGTGCGCGGAAGGCGGCGAGGGTGGCGTCGCGGTCGAGCTCGCGGGTATTGGCCAGGGTGTCAGCCAGGGCGTGGCCGAGGCTGTCGAAGATCAGCCCGTAGGCCACCGCGTGGACCAGTCCGCCGCCGAGCGTGCCGAAGCCGGGGAATGCCTTGAGCGCGTTGCCCACCACCGCAAGGGTGATCGAACTCCCGGTACGCAGCAGGCCGCCGGCACGTGCCAGCAGTTCGTCGATGTCGACATCGCGCGGGCGCAGGCCGTGGATCTGGCATAGCTCGCGGGTCAGGGCGGTGGCCAGCGCACCCTGGATCACCAGGTCGGTGCCGGGGGCGACCGCCGCCAGGGCGCCGATCACCGCGCGGCGGGTGTAACGCTCGATCGCCTTGCGGCTGCGCTCGTGTTGCAGTCGGGCCTCGCCTTCGGCCAGGCGTGCGTCGAGATGGGAGAACAACGCGGCTTCGCGCCCCGGCTCCAGGGCGGTGGGGCCAAAGCGGGCGATGCGTTCGAGCGCCCGTTGCAGGGCTTCCACGTCTGGCGCGCGCTCGCGCACCAGGGTTTCGCGCCGCCCATCGGGGTGCTCGCGCACGATTTCCTCGTGATGCCCGGCAGCGACCGCGATCACCCGCGCGCCGAGATCGCGGGTCTGTTCCTGCAGGTGACGGAGCAGCGCCTGACGTTCTTCACGGCTGTAGCGGTCGCTCTTGTTGAGCGCAAGGATCAATGGGCGCCCGAATGCGGCCAGCTCGGCGAGTTCGGCGCGCTGTGCGCGGGTGATGTCCGAATCCACCACATAGACCAGGGCATGCGAGCGCGCCGCTTCGGCACGCGCCAGTGCCAGACGTGTGCTGTCGCCGGCCTCGAGGCTTCCGGGAACATCGGCCACATGCAGGCGCTGGCCGTCGGGCAATACGCCGCGATGGTGCTGGATGCCGGTGGTGGAGCCGCCACGGGCGTCGATGGCCGGATCGGTTTGTGGCGCGAGTGCCTTGAGCAGGCTGCTCTTGCCGGTGGATATCTGGCCGAACAGGCATATCTCGACCGCATCGTCGGCACGACGCCGGTCCAGACCTTCCAGTTCGGCACGCGCCTCGAAGCTCTCGGCGGCATCCTCGCCAAGGTGCTCGATGCGCCGGGTCAGTTCGTCACGATCGATGCCGGCAGCGCGCGGCACTCGTGGCGCGCGCGGGCGCAGCAGGCGCCAGACGCCCCAGCCGGCAAGCGCCAGCAGCAGGAACAACAGCACGAGGAATCCCGTGCCGACCCAGTCCGGCCAGGCACGCAGCCGATCCCAGACCGACAGCGCCGCATCGGTGGCGCGCAGCAGGGTCAGCAGGAGCATCGCCACGCCGAGGATCAGGGCGATGGCCAGCAGGAGTCGCAGGGGTTGGCTGGGGCGTTTCATCGGTATCCGGGGTGGAGAGCGTGCGGCCGCGCCTTGAATCCGTGCGCCACGATTGCGAGGATGCCACGAACCACGACGGTCGGCGGCAGGTGCAAGGGGGCGGGATGCGGCTTTGGCGCGGTGTGACGGGAATGCTGGGCGGGCTTCTGGCCCTGGTGGCGCATGCCGCGGGCATGCCGGAGGCGCCGCTGTTCGTTTCCATGACGGCGGCAGACGGCTTGCCGTCCAGCCACGTCAACGTGATGGTCGAGGATCGCATCGGCTACCTGTGGGTGGGCACGCATGACGGCCTGGCGCGTTACGACGGGGTGGACTTCACCGTCTATCGTCACCAAGTGGACGACCCCGCTTCGTTGCCGAGCAACTCCGTGCAATACCTGCACGTGGATGCGCAAAATCGCCTTTGGGTCGGGACCGAGGGCGGCGGGGTCAGCATGCTGGACGCCGACCGCAGCGGCTTCCGGCGCTTTGACCGGAACACCGATCCGCGCTTCGAGCTCAACGATGTCTGGGTCATCACCTCGGACGAGGCCGGCGTGGTGTGGCTGGGGGGCTATGCCGGCGGCTTGTACCGGTTCGATACCCGTACCGACGAGGTCGAGGTGTTTCGTGCCGAACAGTATGGCGCGCCCAACGGCCTTCCTTCCAATCATGTGCTCGCCTTGTTGTTGCTACCCGATGGTCGACTGTTGGTGGCCACCAGTGCGGGCTTGGTGTTCTTCCACGAAGGCAGGTTCGAGGCCGCGCCGCCGTTCCACCATCCGTCGCCGGGCATGGTGCTCAGCCTGATCGCCGAGCCCGACGGCTCGGTCCTGGTGGGCACCCAGGCCGGCCTGGAGCGACTGGTGGATGGAGCCTTCCAGCCCGCCTTCCCCGGTGAGGAAAACCAGGCGGCGATTGCCGCCGGCGTCTACGCCATGATCCGGGATCGGCATGGCGACCATTGGCTTGGCACGCGTCTGGGCTTGCGTCACGTGCGCGATGGACGGGTGCATGACAATCGGCGCTACGCCGCGCTCGACAGCGATGAGATGGTGCTCAACATCCTGGAGGACCATGAGGGCGGATTGTGGTTTGCGCTGCGCAATACCGGACTTTTGCGCCTGCCGCCTGACTGGTCGAACTTCTCCGTGCTGCACAAAGGCGAGGCGACGCGCGGTGGGCTTGCCGCGGACGTGGTGTCGGGCGCTGCATCCGATGGCCGCGGCGGAGTGTGGCTGCTGCATCGTGAAGGATCAATGGCGCATCTGGCGGCCGACGGCCAGCTGAGCCGTCATTTCGATGTGCCGCAGGGCGAGATGCCCTGGCGTCTGCTGATGTCGGCCCTGGCACGCGATGATGGCAAGGTCTGGCTGGGTCATGCGCGTGGTCTGAGCCGCTATGATCCGGTCAGTGGCGCGCTCGAGCACTGGCTGGCCGGCGCTGTTTCCGATGCACCACTAATCGGGCTGGTGGACCTGTTGCGCGCCGGGCCGGAGGGCAGCTTCTGGATGTCCGCGTATGGTGGCGGCTTGCAGCACCGTGATCGTGAAGGTCGGGTGCTCGGGACCTGGGCCATGGGCGCGCCGGACGGATTGCCCGAGGGCTCGATCGAGGATCTGGTTTTCGATCCCGAGGGGCGGCTTTGGGTGGCCGGGGATTTCGGCCTGCTGCGGCATGAAGGGGATCGCTTCGTCGCGGTCGAAGGCATCGAGGCCGGGCGGGTGATGGGTCTGGCCTTCACCCCTGAAGGTGAATTGTGGACCGTGCGGATGGGTGCGCTGGAGCGCCATGCCTTGCGCGATGACCGTTTGCAACCGTTGGAACGGGTTGCGTTGGCCCAGGGTTTTCCTGCCGTGGAGGTGGGCGGCCTGGTGCTGGACGCGGCGGGTGACGTATGGATGACCAGCGTGCGCGGGCTGTGGCGTTATCAGCCGGCCAGCGCGGAACTGCGGGTGTTTGCGGGGCGTGATGGACTGCCGGGCGACGAGTTCACCCTGCAGCCGCCGCTGTTGTCGCCGGAGGGCCTCGTATACGCCTCCACCATCAAGGGTCTGGTGATATTCGACCCGTTGCAGGTGCGTTCGAGCCGCAGCGAACCGCGCCTGGTGCTGGAGAGCATGTCGGTGTTGAAGCCGGAAGGCCGGGAACTGCTCGATCCGCATCGCGCGCTGCGCCTTGGCTGGGAGGACCGCGAGCTTTCGATCCGTGCGCGCCTGCTCTCGTTCGTCAACGCGCCTTCCAATCGCTACCGGTTCCGCCTGCATGGTTTCGACAACGATTGGGTCGATGTGGACGCGCGTGGCGAGCGCGTGTTCAGCCAGCTTCCGCCGGGGGATTACACGCTGGAAATCCTGGGCGGCAGTGACATGCAGGGCTGGTCACCGGAGCCGTTGCGCCATGCGATCCATGTGGCCGCGCCCTGGTGGAAGACCGGTTGGGCCTTCCTCGGCTATGGCCTGGCGGCGATCCTGGTATTCGCACTGGGTACGCTCGACGTACGTCGTCGCCTGCGCCGCCAGCACCAGTTCGATCTGGCGCAGCGGCAACTGGAATGGGCCGAGCGCAATTCGCAGGCCAAGAGCAGCTTTCTGGCCACCATGGGGCACGAAATCCGCACTCCCATGACCGGTGTGATGGGCATGAGCGAGCTGTTGCTCAAATCACCGCTCGATGCGCGCCAGCGTGGCTATGTGGAGGCCATCCGCCGTTCCGGCGACCTGATGCTGCGCCTGGTCAACGATGCGCTGGATCTGGCACGCATCGAGGCGGGCAAGCTGCAACTCGTGGACGAGGCCTTCGATCTGCACGAAACCCTCCGTCAGGCGCTGGAACTGTTGCAGCCACTGGCCGCGCGCAAGGGCCTGGCGCTGGAGCTGGCCATCGCCCCGCAAGTGCCGCGCTGGGTTCGCGGTGACGGCTTGCGGGTGCAGCAGATTGCCTTGAACCTGATCGGCAATGCCGTCAAGTTCACCGAGACCGGTCGGGTGGATGTCGAGCTTTCATGTGATGGCGAGGGCGGTTGCCTGGTCGTGGTGCGTGACACCGGGCCGGGCATGGACGCCGAGCAGTGTTCGCGCCTGTTCCAGCGGTTTGAACAGGGTGAGGGCCACCTCACCGCGCGGCGACACGGTGGCAGCGGGCTTGGGTTGGCGATCAGCCAGGAGCTGGCGCGTGCCATGGGAGGGCGGATCACGGTGGAGAGCGCCCCGGGTCGTGGCGCGACCTTTCGTTTCCTGGTGCCGCTGGAGTCGGCTACGGCACCACAGGCTGGAATGATGGAGGCCGACAGACACACCACGACCTTCGACATTCTGGTGGTGGAGGATGATCCGCTGGTGGCGCAAGTGGTGGCCGAACTTCTGCAGGCATCCGGACACCGCGTGGCGCATGCCGCGCACGGGTTGGCGGCGCTGGCGGAACTGCGCGAACGCCGTTTTGCGCTGGTGTTCCTGGATCTCGACCTGCCGGGTCTGAGCGGCTTCGAGGTCGCACGCATGGTCGGTGGTGACGATGATCCGCCGCCGCTGGTGGCGCTCAGTGCACGCGCCGACCCGCAGGCCGAGGCGCGTGCACGCGAGGCCGGCATGTGCGGTTTCCTGCGCAAGCCGGTCGGCGGTGTCGAACTTGATGAGGCGGTCAGGCGCTGGGCGCGCCGTAGCGCGTGAGCCAGTGATTCCGCGCCAGGCTGGTCGGGTGCGGCGTGGGCTGGATCAGCGCGTCAGGTCGCCGGCGGCTTCCGGCTGGTAGGAGATCGCAGCCACGCGGATCCGCAGCGGACGTCCGTCCGGGCCGGCCCAGTCGATGCTCTGACCCACCGACAGGCCCAATAGGGCGGCGCCGATCGGGGCCAGCACCGAAATCCGTCCCGCGGTGGCGTCGGCCTCGGCCGGATAGGCCAGGGTCAGCACGTGCTCCTTGCCGCTGATCTCCTCGATGCAGCTCACCGTGGAGTTCATCGAAACCACGTCGGCGGGCATTTGCGCAGGTGCAACCACGTTGGCGCGGTTCAGCTCATCGCCAAGGCGCTGCGCGATGTCGAGGTCGCGGTAGGCGGGCATTTCCAGCAGGCGTTCGATCCGTGCCAGATCCAGGCTGCTGACGGTGAGGGTGGGTTGCGCGACGGTTGACATGGTGTGCGTCCTGCGGTGCGACGTGCGTCAATAAAGAGGCGGCGCCAATGCGCCGCCTGCCGGAACTTCAAGGTTTGCCGAGAGCGATCAGGCTAGCGCGCCCGCGACCGGGATTCAATCGTTTTGCCGGCCGGCTGCGACAGCAATCCGGCGGGCAGTGTGGCGAAAAGTTGTGCCAGCCGCTCGAGCAGGTCGTCGAGTACCGAACTGCGTCGCCAGACCATGGCGATGCGCCGATGCGGGGCGGGTGCCTCGAATGGTATCAGAGCGATGTCCTTCGAGACAGGAACCGGAGGCGCCACCGCCAGGCGCGGCAGCAGGGTGATGCCGACGCCGGCGGCCACCATCTGGCGCAGGGTTTCCAGGCTCGTCGCACGGAACCCCAGCCGTTCGCCTGCGCCCGAAAGGTGGCATACGTCCAGCGCCTGGTCGCGCAGGCAGTGGCCGTCTTCCAGCAGCAGCAGACTCTCGTGGCGCAAGCCGTCGGTAGTGATGCTGCCGCTCTGGGCCAGGCGGTGGTCACTGGGCACCGCCAGCACGAAGGGTTCCTCGAACAGCTCGCGCACGTGGATCTGGTCGTCGGCCAAGGGCAGCGCCAGGATGGCGGCATCGAGCGCGCCGTCGCGCAGCTGGGCGAGCAGGGTCTCGGTTTTTTCCTCGACCAGCAACAGTTCGAGCTGGGGGAAGCGCGCCCGCACCTTGCCGATCACGTGTGGCAGAAGATAAGGCCCGAGGGTGGGGAAAATGCCCAGCCGCACGGTGCCGGCATCAGGGTCCTGCGAGCGCCGTGCGATCTGGTGCAACGAGTCGAGATCGCCGAGGATGCGGCGCGCGCGTTCCACGATCTCGCGCCCCACCGGGGTCAGCATCACCTGGCGCGGCGCGCGCTCCACCAAGGTGACGCCGAGTTCCTCTTCCAGCTTGCGGATCTGGGTGGACAAGGTGGGCTGGCTGACGAAACTGGCATCGGCGGCGCGGCCGAAGTGGCGATGTTCGGCCAGTGCGACGAGGTAGTGCAGGTCGCGGATGTTCATTCGGCGGTTTCCGGCGGGGGCTTCCAATCTATCACCGCACGGTATCTTGATTGACTGGCGCCCGGGTTCTGTTACACTGCGCGGCTTATGTTCAGTGTCTTGCCCGAGGTGGTGGACGCGTGGCGCATGGTCGCCGGCAGGCGTATTTTCGAAGGCCGGATCCGGCTTGCGTCAATGCCCCGCCTGGCTGCCAGCCTGGCCGACAGCGCCGGTGAATGCGAGTTTGCGCTCGAGTTCGACCGGGATGCGACCGGAACGGCGTATCTCGACGTGCGGGCCAGTGCCCGGTTGCCGCTGGTCTGCCAGCGCACGTTGCGGCGTTTCGAGCTGCCGGTGGAGGTTCACCAGCGACTCGGGCTGATTCGTGACGAAAGCGAAGAGGCCGCGCTGCCGGAAGGTTACGAGCCGTTGTTGCCTGGCATGGACGGCAAGCTGCGGCCTGCCGATGCCATCGAGGACGAGCTGATCCTGGCGGTTCCGCTGGTGCCGATGTCCGAGGACCAGGCGCCCGAGGACGATGGCCTCGTCTGGCGTGACGAGGCGGATGCGCCGCAGGACGATACTGAGCCCAGCCCGTTCGCGGTGCTGGCCGATTGGAACAAGCGCGCGGACTGAAAGCGTGCGCGTGCAATACAAGTCGAATTCGAGGAACGATTCCCATGGCTGTCCAGAAAAGTCGCAAGACCCCTTCCCGCCGCGGCATGCGCCGCTCGCATGACGCACTGAGCGCCAAGCAGCTGGCCACCGATCCGACCACCGGCGAGACGCACCTGCGCCACCACATCACCAAGGATGGCTACTACCGTGGCCGCAAGGTGATCGACGTCAAGTCCGAAGCGGTCGCCGAAGACTGATCTGGTGCGCGGCCGCGCGCCGCGCAATGCGAGTGTCAGGATTCCGACGCGACGTGTCTGCATGGCAGACGCGTCGCGTTGTCGTTTTCCCGCGGTACGATGCACGCCGCCCAAACATTGCCCGGAGGCAATCATGACGCAGGCCCATGCCCGCATCGTCGGAACCGGCAGCTATCTGCCGGACAACATCGTCACCAACGCCGATCTGGAAAAGAAGGTCGAAACCAGTGACGAATGGATCCGCGAACGCACCGGCATCCGCCAGCGCCATATCGCCCTGCCGGGCCAGACCACCGGTGACCTGGCCTACGAAGCCGCCACCCGCGCGCTGGAGGCGGCCGGGGTGCAGGCCTCGGAAATCGACCTGCTGGTTCTTGGCACCACCACGCCCGACATCATCTTTCCTTCCACCGCCTGCCTGTTGCAGCATCGGCTGGGTGCGAACGGCTGCGCGGCCTTCGACGTCAACGCGGCCTGCTCTGGCTTCGTCTACGCGCTTGGGGTAGCCAACAACTTCATCCGCGCCGGCGCCGCAAAGACGGCCCTGGTGGTGGGCGCGGAAACCCTTTCGCGCATGATCGACTGGACCGACCGCGGCACTTGCGTGCTTTTCGGCGATGGTGCCGGTGCCGTGGTGCTCAAGGCCGACGAGGAGCCGGGCATCCTGTCCACCCACCTGCACGCCGACGGCGGGCACGAGCGTCTGCTCTACAACCCGGTGGGCGTCTCCCGTGGTTTCACCGATGCGCCGAACCATGGCGTCAAAGTGCACATGACCGGCAACGAGGTCTTCAAGTTCGCCGTCAAGACCCTGGACGCGGTGGTGGATGAAACCCTTGATGCCAATGGTCTGTCGCGTTCCGACGTGGACTGGCTGATTCCGCATCAGGCCAATCTGCGGATCATCTCCGCCACCGCCAAACGCCTGGACATGCCGATGGACCGGGTCATCGTCACGGTGGATCGCCATGGCAACACCTCGGCGGCCTCGGTACCGCTGGCACTCGATGAGGCGATCCGCTCCGGCCGGGTACAGCGTGGCGAATTGCTGCTGCTGGAGGCTTTTGGCGGCGGTTTCACCTGGGGCTCGGCGCTGATCCGCTACTGATCCGGCGCCGCCACCCGCGACCGGTACCGCGTGGTGCGGCGCGAGTCATGAGACAGGGAGGGTGGCCCGATGGCATCTTCTTCCAGCGCGGATTTTCCGCCCGGCGCGCACCGGATCGATTTCCAGGGTGAGCCCGCCTGGTTCAAACGCCATGGCGGCAGTTCGCGTCGCCTGCGCCTGCGGGTACTCGATGCGCTGATGCGTATCCTTGGTCTGTCCGCATTGCGCCCGCCACCCCATCCGGTGGGTGCCGAGGCTTGCGCCACCGAAGCCAGGCGTCTGGATGAATTGGCCGCGCTGGGTGTTTCCGTGCCGCGCGTGCTGGCACGGGGCGACGATTATCTGATTCTCAGCGATGAAGGGTCCACACTGGCGGGCAGCCTGCGTCAGGGCACGCCGGAAGAAGCTGCGGCACTTTTTTCCCGCGCGGTCGCGGAAATTGCCGGGGCACATGCGAAGGGCGCATGGCTGGGGCAACCGCAGGCGCGCAACATCACCATGGATGCGGCCGGGAAGCTTTGCTTCATCGATTTCGAGGAGGACCCCGGCGAGGTGATGGGCTTGCCGGAAGCGCAGGCGCGCGACTGGCTGGTGTTCCTCGCGGGTACCGTGCGCCATCTTCCGCATGGTGTCGAAGTCTTGGCGCGACAGCTGGCGCCATCGCTGGCGCGGGCCCGCCCCGAGGTGCGCCGGATCATGGAGCTGACGTCCTCGCGGTTGCGCTTTCTGGGTGTACTGGCGAATTTCAGTGGCAGTCGCGCTGCGGGCTTGGGCAAGGCGGTGCGCGTGCTGCGTCGTGCGCTCGGGCACGAATGACGAGCAAGCTCGGCGTGCTGCGGCAAATGCGCACGATCAGGGCGGATATTCCTCGAACGGTCGACATCATCGCTGTGGGCTTCGTGTTTACCCTACGCCCCGGTACAGACGGTTCCCGCAACGCTGAATTATGATTGCCTGCTTTTCCGCGCGAGTCTGTTCATGACGCAATCGCTGGCCTTCGTTTTTCCCGGGCAGGGCTCACAGGCCCTGGGCATGCTGGCTGGGCTGTCGGATTTTCATCCGTTGGTGCGTGACACCTTCGCCGAAGCTTCCGAGGGCGCGCAGGTCGACCTTTGGGCGCTCTCGCAGCAAGGTCCTGAGGCCCAGCTCAACCGCACTGAATTCACCCAGCCCGTTTTGCTGGCCGCTGGCGTGGCCGTGTGGCGTGCGTGGCGGGCTGCAGGTGGCGCGATGCCCGCGTTGCTGGCCGGTCACAGCCTGGGCGAATACACCGCGTTGGTGGCCGCCGATGCGCTGGCGCTGGATCAGGGTGCGCGCCTGGTGCGCCTGCGCGGCCAGTTGATGCAGGAAGCCACACCCGATGGCAGCGGCGCGATGGCGGCGGTGCTGGGCGCGGACGATGCGCTGGTGCGCGAAGTCTGCGAGACGGCGGCCCAGAGCCAGGTGCTGGTGCCGGCCAACTTCAACTCTCCCGGCCAGATCGTGGTCGGCGGACACGCCGAGGCGGTGGACCGTGCGCTTGCGCTGCTCGCCGAGCGCGGCGTGCGCAAGGCCGTCAAACTGGCGGTGAGCGTGCCATCGCACACCCCGTTGATGCGCGAGGCCGCCAACCAGCTGGCCGAGGCGATGGCGGCGCTGCACTGGCGTGCGCCGCAGGTGCCGGTGGTGCAGAACGTCGATGCAAAGGTCGAAGGCGACCTCGATGCCATCCGCGATGCGCTGGTGCGCCAGCTTTATCTGCCGGTGCAGTGGACCGCCTGCGTCGAGGCGCTGGTCGCGAAGGGCGCCACGCAAGTGGGCGAGTGTGGCCCGGGGAAGGTGCTGACCGGTCTGGTCAAGCGCATCGACAAGTCACTGGATACGCGCGCGCTGGGCGCGCCGGATGATTTCAACGCGGCTCTGGAGGCCTGGGCATGAGCGGGATTCTGAAGGGTGAGATCGCCCTGGTGACCGGTGCGAGCCGCGGCATCGGCGCCGCCATCGCCGACACCCTGTCGGCACACGGTGCCACCGTGATCGGCACCGCCACCACGCAGTCCGGTGCCGAGGCCATCGGTGCGCGGTTGACGGCGCAGGGTGGCGTGGGCCGGGCACTGGACGTCAACGCCCCCGGCGCGATCGAAGCGCTGGTGGAGGCGGTGAGCAAGGAGTTCGGCGCGGTTTCGATCCTGGTCAACAACGCCGGCATCACCCGCGACAACCTCCTGATGCGGATGAAGGACGAGGACTGGCAGGCGGTGATCGACACCAACCTGACCAGCATCTACCGTGCCTCCAAGGCGGTGATGCGCGGGATGATGAAGGCGCGCCGCGGGCGCATCGTGAACATCGCCTCGGTGATCGGCGCCACCGGCAACGCCGGGCAGGCCAACTACGCCGCGGCCAAGGCCGGCGTCATCGGTTTCTCCAAGTCACTGGCGAAGGAAATCGGTTCGCGCGGGGTCACCGTCAACGTGGTGGCGCCCGGCTTCATCGAGACCGACATGACCCGCGACCTGCCCGAAGACGCACGCGAGACGATGCTGGGTCAGATCGCCCTGGGCCGCCTGGGTGCGCCGCAGGACATCGCCGATGCGGTACTGTTCCTGGCCTCGCCCGCCGCTGCCTACATCACCGGCGAGACGCTGCACGTCAACGGCGGCATGCACATGGCGTGATTTTTTCGGGCGTTCCGGTTGGCCGGAACGCCCCGGGTTTTCTGCGCCGGCGGCTGGCTCGCCTCGCCGGTGTCCACTACAATGCGCGGGCTTTTTCCCGGAGGACAACAAGCAATGAGCAGCATCGAAGAGCGTGTCAAGAAGATCGTCGTGGACCAGCTGGGCGTCAAGGAGGAGGATGTCACCGCCAACGCCTCGTTCGTCGACGATCTGGGCGCGGACTCCCTCGATACCGTGGAGCTGGTGATGGCGCTCGAGGAAGAATTCGAGTGCGAGATTCCGGACGAGGACGCAGAGAAGATCACCAGCGTGCAGCAGGCGATCGACTATGTGAAGGCGCACGTCAAGTCCTGACGTTCGCAAGGCGTCGGGGCCGCATCGTCGGCCCCGCACGCGCGGGTCGCGAGGGCCCCGGCGCCTGTCGTTTCCGCATCGTTTCGAGGAACCCCGCATGAGCCAGCGTCGCGTCGTGGTCACCGGTCTGGGCGTCGTCTCCCCGGTTGGCAATACCGTAGCCGAAGCTTGGGATGCCGTGATCCACGGCCGTTCCGGCATTGGTCCCGTCACCGGTTTCGATACCACCGGATTTGCCACCACGATCGCGGGTGAAGTGCGCGATTTCGATCCGTCTGCATTCGTGTCCGCCAAGGATGCGCGCAAGATGGAACGGTTCATCCATTACGGTGTCGCCGCCGCCTCGATGGCGCTGGATGATGCCGGCCTCGTCGTGACCGAGGCCAACGCCGAGCGCATCGGCGTGATCGCGGGCTCGGGCATCGGCGGCATCCACGGCATCGAGGAAACCGCGATCCGCTGGCATGAAGGCGGCCCGCGCAAGATTTCCCCGTTTTATGTGCCCAGCACCATCATCAACATGCTGCCGGGTCAGATCAGCATCCTGAAAGGCCTGCAGGGCCCGAGCTTTTCCGCGGTGTCGGCCTGCGCTTCGTCCAACCACTCCATCGGCATGGCGATGCGCATGATCCAGCACGGCGACGCCGACGCGATGGTGGCCGGTGGTGCCGAGCATGGTTCCTCGCCGACCTCGATGGGCGGTTTCTGCGCGATGAAGGCCATGTCCACCCGCAACGACGACCCCACCCGCGCCTCGCGTCCCTGGGACCAGGAGCGCGACGGCTTCGTGCTGGGTGACGGTGCCGGCCTGGTGGTACTGGAAGAATACGAATTCGCCAAGGCGCGTGGTGCGCGCATCTACTGTGAGCTGGCCGGTTTCGGTGCCAGCTCCGACGCCTGGCACATGACCGCGCCTTCGGAAAACGGCGACGGCCCGGCGCGTTGCATGAGCGCCGCGTTGCGCGATGCCCGCATCGACCCCGCCACCATCGGCTACCTCAATGCGCACGGCACCTCCACGCCGCTGGGCGATCTGGCCGAAACCCTGGCGATCAAGCGCAGCTTCGGTGACCACGCGCGGCGCATGATGGTGTCTTCCACAAAGTCGATGACCGGCCACCTGCTGGGTGCGGCCGGCGGTGTGGAGGCCGTATTGACCATCCTGGCCCTGCACCATGGCATCGTGCCGCCCACCATCAACCTCGATCAGCCCGGCGAGGGCTGCGATCTCGATTACGTGCCGCACACCGCGCGCGACGCGCGACTGGATGCGGTGATGTCGAACGGTTTCGGTTTCGGTGGCACCAACGGCACCCTGGTTTTCCGTCGTCTCTGAGCCGCGCGGCGGCCGTGCCCTTCCTCAGGATTCCAGGCCAGGTCGATCCGCTGGCCCTGCATCGACGCAATCCTGAGCGCTACCCCTTCGTGCTGGAAAGTGCGGCTTTCGAGGCCGAGCGCGGGCGCTACGATCTGGCATTCGCCTTTCCGCTGGGCCGTGTGCAGTGGGATCGCGACGGCCGGGTTCGCGCGCCGGATTGGGATATCGACGAGCCGGCAAGCGCCTTCGTGGATGCACTCGACCAGGCGTGGTGGCGTGCGGCGCGGTCGGTTCCAGCGGATGACGCCGTCGAAGATGTCGCCGCGATGGCGCAGCTGCCCTTTGCCGGTGGCTGGGCGCTGTTTCTTTCCTATGAAGTGGCGGCTGCCTTCGAACCCAGGCTGCAGCTGCCGGATGCGCCACAGTCGTTGCCGGTGGCGCTGGCCTTGCGCTGCCCGGCGGCGGTCATTGTGGACCGGGCCGAGCAACTGACCTGGCTGGTGGCCGAGCCCGGTCACGAGGCGTGCCTGGACGAGATGCGCAACGACGTGCAGACCTGCATGGCGGAGCCCTCGCCCGTGCCTTCGCCCGTCGCCGTGCTGGGTGTGGACGAGGCGCCGGATGGGAGCTTTCTCGAGGCGGTGCGGCGCGCCAAGGACTATCTTGCGGCCGGCGACGTGTTCCAGGTGAACCTGTCGCGCCGCTGGGATGTCCGGCTTGCTCCCGAGACCACGCCGGACATGGTGTTTGCCGCGTTGCGCCAGGCCAATCCCGCACCATTTGCCGGGCTGCTGGCGCTGGATGACTGGGCCATCGCCAGTTCCTCGCCCGAGCGCCTGGTGGAAGTGTGCGGTGACCGGGTCCAGACCCGGCCCATCGCCGGCACCCGCCCGCGATTGCCGGGCGATGATGACGCCGCGCGTGTCCGGGAGCTGGTCGGCCATCCCAAGGAACGCGCCGAGCACGTCATGTTGATCGACCTTGAGCGCAACGACCTGGGCCGGCTCTGCGTGCCCGGCAGCGTCGAGGTGGACGAGCTGATGACGGTGGAGAGCTATGCCCACGTGCACCATATCGTCTCCAACGTGCGCGGCCGGCTGCGCGATGACGTCACGCCGGGTGCAATCCTGCGTGCCGTGTTCCCCGGCGGCACCATCACCGGTTGCCCGAAGCCGCGCTGCATGCAGATCATCGCCGAGCTGGAAGGCGAGGGGCGCGGCGCCTATACCGGCGCCTTCGGCTATCTGGGCCACGATGGCCGCATGGACCTCAATATCCTGATCCGCAGTCTGAGTTTGCAGGCCGGGCGCGCCAGCTTCCGCGCCGGGGCCGGCATCGTGGCCGATTCCGATCCTGATGCCGAACTGGCTGAAACCCGCGCCAAGGCGCGCGGGCTGCTGCGTGCCTTCGGGCTGGATGGGCAGGGTTCTGGCCGCGGCCGGTCCGGTATCCTTTCCGCATGAGTTCTTCTGAAAAGTCCACGATTTATTTCCACGCGCCTGCTGCCCGCCATGGGCGGAGAGCGCCCGTGATCGGCCGCGGCTTCGGCACCCAGCGTGGGTTCTGGCGCGGCTTCTTCCTGCTGGTATTGCTGTGTGCCGTGGGCGCGGCAGCGCTCGGTGCCTGGCTGTGGCGCGATTACCAGCGCTTTCTGGTCAGCCCGCTGGGCGTCGGCGAGCAGGTGCAGGTAGTTGAAATCGCACGTGGCCAATCCTTCCGAGGGGTGGTGGCACAGCTGCATGCCGCCGGGCTGGATGGTGGCGTGCACGAACTCTACTGGCGCGCGCTCGGCTGGCAGCGCAAGGCGCGCGTGCAGGCTGGCGAATACGCGGTGGAGCCCCAGCTCACCCCGCCCGCCCTGCTGGATCGGTTCGCCCGCGGCCAGGTGATCCAGTATCGCCTCACCGTGGTGGAGGGCTGGACGGTGCGCGAACTGCGTCTGGCGCTGGCGCGTGATCCGGTGCTGGTGCAAACCCTGGGCGGGGTACCCGATGATGAGTTGCTGGTGGCCATCGGTGCGCAGGAAACCTTGATTGGCACGCCTGCCGGGCATGCCCCGGAAGGCCAGTTCCTGCCCGAAACCTACCAGTTCACCCGCGGCACCACGGATGCGCAATTGCTGCTGCGCATGCATCGGGCCCTGCTGCAGGCGCTGGACGAGGCATGGTCGCGCCGCGCGCCGAACCTGCCGCTCGTCACGCCACATGAGGCCCTGGTGCTGGCCTCGATCGTGGAAAAGGAAACCGGCGTGCCGGAAGAGCGCGACCAGGTCGCCGGGGTATTCGTGCGTCGCCTGCAACGCGGCATGCGTCTGCAGACCGATCCCACCGTGATCTACGGGCGCGGCGAGGGCATCTCCGGCCCGATCACCCGCAGCCACCTGGATACCGATACGCCCTGGAACACCTACACCCGCGACGGCCTGCCACCCACGCCCATCGCGTTGCCGGGGCGTGCGGCGATCGAGGCCACGCTGCACCCCGACGATGGCGATGCGCTGTATTTCGTGGCGCGTGGCACCGGTGGCCACGTGTTCTCGCGCACCCTGGACGAGCACAATCGCGCCGTCGCCGAATACCGGCGCAGGATGCGCACACCATGAACGGGCAACTCATCACCCTGGAAGGCGGGGAAGGCGCCGGCAAGTCCACCGCCATGGCCTTCGTCGCCGAACGCATCGCCGCACGCGGCGTGGAGCTGGTGCAGGTGCGCGAGCCTGGCGGCACCGAGGTCGGCGAGGCGATCCGCGAGCTGGTGCTGCAGCCCGGTCGCGGTGCGCTGTGCGCGGAAACCGAGTTGCTGCTGATGTTCGCCGCGCGTGCCCAACTGGTGCGCGAGGTGATCCTCCCGGCGCTCGTGCGTGGCGCGGTGGTGTTGTCCGACCGCTTCACTGATGCCAGCTTCGCCTATCAGGGCGGCGGGCGCGGTATTGAACCTGCACGCATCGCCGAGCTCGAGCGTTGGGTCTGTGGAATCAAGCCCGACCTCAGCCTGCTGCTCGACCTGCCGGTGGACCAGGGCCTGGCGCGCGCGCGCGGGCGCGGGCCGAGTGACCGCATCGAAGCCGAGCGCGCGGAGTTTTTCGAGCGGGTGCGTGTGGCCTATCGTCAACGCGCCGCGCAGGAACCGGACCGCTGGCGTGTGATCGACGCCTCGCAGCCGCTCGACGCCGTGCTCGCAGCCTTGGGACGTGCCCTGGACGCGCACTTTGTGATGGTGCGGCCATGACCTCGTTTGCGCCCTGGCAGCAGCGCGCCTGGGATCAGGTGATGGGGGCGCTCGATGCCGGTCGTTTGCCTCATGCGTTGCTGATCGGCGGGCCCGCAGGCCTTGGCAAGCGTGCACTGGCAACCGATTTGGCCAGGCGCCTGTTGTGCGCCCAGCCGCAGGGCGCCAGTGCCTGTGGGGAATGCCGCCACTGTGTGCTGTTGCGCGCCGGCACCCATCCGGACCTGCTGGAGGAAACCCTCGAACTCAATGACAAGGGCGAAGCGCGCCGCGAAATCCTGATCGGGCAAATTCGTCGGTTGGGCGAAAGACTTGTCCTCACACCGCAGATCGCCGCCGCGCAGGTGGCGTTGATCCATCCGGCCGATGCGATGAACCGCAACGCCTTCAACGCCTTGCTGAAAACCCTGGAAGAACCTGCCGCCGGGCGTTATCTGATCTTGGTCGCCGATCATCCGCAGCGCCTGCCCGCCACCATCCGCAGCCGTTGCCAGTGGCTGCGGATCGACCTGCCACCACGCGCCGAGGCCTTGGCCTGGCTTGTGGCACAAGGCCAGGACGAGCGCGCCGCCGCCGAAGCGCTGGCCGCCGCGCAAGGCAACCCTGGGCTCGCCATGCAATACCTTTCCGGCGATGCGCTGGCCTTGCGCCGAAGCGTGGCCAGGGAACTGGCGGCTTTGGCAACCGGGCGCGGTGGCAGTGCCGAACTGGCGGCGATCTGGATGGCCGATCGTCCGCAGCTGCGTCTGGGCTTTGCCATTGAACTGGTGCGCGACCACCTTGCCCATCGCGCCTTGCACGCCCCTTCCGACCTTCTTTCCCAGGCCGGCCTGCCTGCTACCGCCGATGCACTGGCTCTCGGAGGCTGGTTCGATGCGAGCTGCCGCGCGATCCATGGCCTGGACGGCCAGTTGCGCGGTGAGCTGCAAGTGGCCGAACGACTCGTCGATTGGCACGGCCTGTTCTGACGACACGCCGTTACGCTGCCCGACTGCATTCGCGGGAAAACAGATAAGCGGGTGATTCCCGTGATGGCGATGGATGCCTCCGCGATCCTGTCGCGGGCGAGGCAGCGTCCGCAAAAACGGCTTGCGCAGGCGGCTGAGGATTCAATCCAGGTCGTGTGGTGAGAAACTGCCGCCGGCCCGCGTTGCGGTGCAGCGTCCTTCCACGCACTGGCAACCGCCGATGGCGGGGAATCCGCACACGCTGGAGGTGCCCGATGCCGCGCAGGCGGCCTTCACCTGGTCGGGGAAGGTCGGGCTGTCGATGTTGACGCAGGCCGGGTAGTAACCACAGCAGTTGCCGACGTTCTTGACCGTGCAATCGGCGTCGATGGTGCAGGAGTAGTTGACCTCGCCGACTCCGGATGCCCGGTTGCCTGCGCCCGGCTTGCCGGTTTTGGATGACGGCGCAGACGGTAGATCCTCGTCGCGCGTGGATCCGTGGTTCGCCTCATCGGCGGACGGGTCGGACACATCGGCACGAACGTCCGCGTGCTCCAGGGTCGCGGCTTGCCGGTCGGCCGCCGATGGGACTTCGCTGGGTGCGGCGCAGGCGGCAAGTGCGGCCAACGCCAGGCCCAACAAGCTGGCGCGCAGCCAATTCATCAGCGGGCGGCCCAGGTATCGCGCAAGGTCACCACGCGGTTGAACACCGGGCGATCCGGGGTGTGGTCGTAGCGATCGGTGACGAAGTAGCCGGTGCGCTCGAACTGGAAGCGGGTTTCAGGCTCGGCCTGAGCCGCTGCCGGTTCGACCTGACCTTGCACCACGCGGCGCGAATCGGGGTTGATGAAATCACGATAGGTCTTGCCGTCGGCGTCCACGTCCGGATCGGGTACGGTGAACAGGCGGTCATAGAGACGGACTTCGGCGGCGATGGCGTGCCGGGCGCTGACCCAGTGGATCGTGCCCTTGACCTTGCGGTCCACGGCGCTGCCGCCGGGGCGGGTGTCCGGATCGAGCGTGGCGCGCAGTTCGACCACGGTGTCGCCGTCCTTGATGACTTCCTCGCAGCGGATGATGCCCACCCCGCGCAGGCGCACTTCGCCGCCTGGTACCAGACGCTTGAAGCCCTTGGGCGGTACTTCGGCGAAATCCTCGCGTTCGATCCACAACTCGCGCGCGAACGGCACCTGGCGGCTGCCGCGGGACTCGTCCTTCGGGTGATTGGGAATCTCGATCAGTTCCTCATGGGCTTCCGGCAGGTTGGTGAGCACCAGCTTCAGCGGTTCGATCACGGCCAGGCGGCGCTCGGCGGTGGCGTCCAGGTCTTCGCGGATGCAGCCTTCAAGAACGGAATAGTCGATCAACGAATTCTGCTTGGAAATGCCGATGCGCTCGGCGAACAGGCGCAGCGAGGCGGGGGTGGCGCCACGCCGGCGGATGCCCTGCAAGGTTGGCATGCGCGGATCGTCCCAGCCATCGACCAGGCCGTCGCCGACCATCGCCAGCAGCTTGCGCTTGCTCATCACCAAGTAGTTGAGGTTGAGCCGGGAAAACTCGATCTGGCGTGGCTTGGCGGCGGTGTTCGGCAGGCCCTTGGCCACCAGCGGCGCCATCAGCTCCGGGTGGCCGGCCAGGTCCACCTTGTCCACGCACCAGTCGTAGAGCGGGCGGTGGTCCTCGAACTCCAGGGTGCACAGCGAGTGCGTGATGCCCTCGACCGCATCGCCCAAAGCATGCGCCATGTCATACATCGGATAGATGCACCAGGCATCGCCGGTGTTCTGGTGCTCCACGTGCTTGATGCGGTAGAGCGCCGGGTCGCGCATGTTGATGTTGCCCGAGGCCATGTCGATCTTCGCGCGCAGGGTGCGGGTGCCGTCGGGGAACTCCCCGGCGCGCATGCGACGGAAGAGATCGAGGTTTTCCTCCACGCTGCGGTTGCGCCAGGGCGATTCACGGCCCGGTTCGGTGAGGCTGCCGCGGTATTCGCGCATTTCCTCGGCGCTGAGATCGCAGACGAAGGCGTCGCCCTGGGCGATCAGCTTCTCGCAGGCCAGGTAGTAGATCTCGAAATAGTCGGAAGCATGGCGCAGCTCGTTCCATTCGAAGCCCAGCCAGCGCACGTCGTCCTGGATGGCCTGGACGTATTCCGGGTCTTCCTTGGCCGGGTTGGTGTCGTCGAAGCGCAGGTTGCAGCGCCCGCCGAATTCCTGCGCGATGCCGAAGTCCAGGCAGATGGCCTTGGCGTGGCCGATATGGAGATAGCCGTTGGGCTCGGGCGGGAAGCGGGTCTGGATGGCGGCGTGCTTGCCCGAGGCAAGATCCTCGCGGACGATCTGGCGGATGAAATCGTTGCGTTCGGGGGCGGCGGACGTGGCTTCGGACATGATGGCGTGCAGGGCAGGGCAAAGGGGAAGTGTAGCCCGCGCGGATGCGGTATCCGGCGGTTCAGGTGTTGCTGCGACTCAGCTCGTGCACCGCATCGACCAGCGCCTTGAGGTGGTCGGGCTTCACGTCGGGCGTGATGCCGTGGCCGAGGTTGAAGACATGGCCCGGGCCGGGGCCATAGCTTTGCAGTACGGCGGCGGCTTCGGCGCGGATGCGTTCGGGTGAGGCGAACAGCACGGCAGGATCGAGATTGCCCTGCAGGGCGACACGGTTGCCGGTGCGCCGACGCGCTTCTTCCAAGGTCACCGACCAATCCACCCCGACGCCTTCGGCGCCGGTATCGGCCAGGGCTTCCAGGTGCGGCGCGTTGCCCTTGCCGAACAGGATCAGCGGGGTGCGCTCGGCACCTTCGCCGCGCGGCAGTTCCTGCGCGATACGTGCGAGATAGCGCAACGA
>CAZTXX010000008.1:0-20512 GCA_964617405.1 uncultured Aquimonas sp.
CAATGATCGGCAGCACCTTTTCATCGGTGAAGCGGGCGACGCTGTCCTGGACGGCGCGCTCCTCCTCGCTGAGCAGGGAGCGGATATCGAAAAGGTCGGTGCGATCCAGGGCCATGGCATTCAACTCGTGGAAGTGGGATGGAATTCGTCGGCCCATTGCGGGCCGTGAGCAGCCGTGCATTCTAGCAGCGTGCATGCCGCCGGGCTTCCGCGCATGAACGGAAAGCCCCGTTCCGACCAGTCACACTTGCATCACCACCCGCCCTTCCCCACTTTGAGGCGGACTCCCCTGTTTTCGGACCCCACGATGGCCAATCCGCTGTTCGCTCCCATCCTCGGCTGGCTTGGACGCCTGCGCCACCCGCAGCTCTTTCTCGTCGCCGGCCTGCTGTTCCTGGTGGACGTCGCCATTCCCGACGTCGTCCCCTTCGTGGATGAAATCCTGCTCGCCACGGCGACCTTGTGGCTGGGCAGCCGGCGCAAGGACAAGCGCAAAACCAAAGCGGACAAGGCAGACGCCACGGCAGGGCGATGACCTTCACCGACAGCCACTGCCATATCGACGCCGCCGAATTCGACGCTGACCGCGACGAGGTTCTCGCACGCGCTGCGGCAGCCGGCGTCGGCACGATCGTCGCGCCCGCGGTCAGCGCCGAAGGCTGGCCGAAGCTGCGCGACATCGCGCGCAGCTTTCCGCAGGTCGCCCCGGCTTACGGCCTGCACCCGATGTATCTGGCCGAACACCGCCTTGAACATCTGGCCCTGCTGCGCGAATGGATCGAACGCGAGCGCCCGGTCGCCATCGGCGAGTGCGGTCTGGACTTCTTCGTCGAAGGGCTCGATCCCGACGCGCAGCGCGAATTCCTGATCGGCCAGCTGCGCCTGGCGCGCGAATTCGACCTGCCGGTGATCCTCCACGCCCGCCGCGCCGTGGATGAAGTCACCGCGCTTCTGCGTCGCATCGGCGGGCTGCGCGGCGTGGTCCACAGCTTCTCCGGCAGCCGCCAGCAGGCCGAGACCCTTGGTGAAACGGGTTTCCTGCTCGGCTTCGGCGGCCCCGTCACCTACGCGCGCGCCAACCGCCTGCGCAGTCTCGTCGCCACGCTGCCGATCGAACACCTCCTGCTGGAAACCGACGCCCCCGACCAGCCCGATTCAGCCATCCGCGGCCAGCGCAACGAGCCCGCGCGGCTGCGGCTCATCGCCGAGACGGTGGCAGAACTGCGCGGACAGGCGCTCGACGATCTCGCCGAACACACGCGGGCCAATGCCCTTCGATTGTTTGGCCGATGAAACCGCCAGAACGTCTGCGCCGGACGCCGTTACACCATTTCCCGCACCGAAGCGGAGCGTCCCGCTCCAACTGTCGGTAATACATTTTTCCATTACAATACTCTTCCTGATGCGCCGAGGGAGCCCCGGCCCATGACATCGCTCGCCGTTACCGTAAAAGGTCAGGTCACGCTCAAACGCGACCTGCTGCAACACCTTGGCATCAAGCCCGGGGAGCGGGTGGAGCTGGAAAAGCTCCCTGGCGGCGAACTGCGCTTGCGCGCCGCGCGCCCCGCCGGAACCATCGACGGCTTTCTTGACGCACTCAACGGCAAACTCACGCTCGAGAAGCCGTTGAGCATCGAGGAAATGAACGAAATCGCCGCCGCTGGCTGGGCCGGCCGGCTGGACGACGAATGAAGGTCACCGTCGACACCAACGTGCTGGCCCGCGCCATTCTGCAAGACGATCCGGAACAGTCACGCAGCGCCCGAGAACTGCTCAGGAACGCATCCCTTATCGCGGTGCCGCTGCCATCCCTGTGCGAACTGGTCTGGATCCTGCGGCAAGGAGCCAGGCTGCCGAGAGCAGACATCGCCGCCGCAATCCGCGCCCTGCTCGATACCGCCAACGTGGCCATGAACCGCCCCGCAGTCGAAGCCGGTCTGGCCCTGCTGGAAACCGGCGGCGATTTTGCCGACGCCATCACGGCGCACGAAGGCAAATGGCTCGGCGGCGAAACCTTCGTCTCATTCGACAAAAAAGCCGTGGCGCTGCTGCAGAGGCAAGGCGAAGCGGTACGGCTTCTGGAGTAAGCAAGCAGGGTGGAACCGCCGCAGGTGATTCCACCGTGGGGAGGCTGAAGGTAACGTTGCCTGCGGGAAATCTACTTTGCGGATTTTCGGATCGCGGCAACTTACGGACCGAATCAATGCGCCGAGGGGGCTTCGGAAGCCTCCGGCCTGAGCAATCGCTCGATCACCTTGCCCACCGCCGCGAACGCGAACGCGCCGGTGACGTGGGTCGCGGCGCCCAGGCCGCCGCCGCAATCGAGTTTCAGCGAGGCCTCGGCGTCGCCCTGGGGGCGCAGGCCGCAGACGCTGCCGTCGGGCTGCGGGTAGCGCACGTTTTCCAGCGAAAACACGGCGGGAATGCCGAAGCTGCGCTTGGGATTGGAAGGGAATCGGAACTCGGTGCGCAGCTTGCGGCGGATCAGCGCGAGCATGGCGTCGTGTTCGGTGCGGGAAAGATCGCGGATCAGGATTTTGGTCGGATCGATCCGGCCACCGGCCGAGCCGACCGTGACCAGGGGGATCTTGCGTCGCCGGCAGAAGGCGATGGTTTCGACCTTGGTGCGGAAGCTGTCACAGGCATCGAGCACAAGATCCACGCCTTCTCCCAAAAGCGCCTCCAGATTGTCCATGACCAGGAAGCGCGCCACCGGGTCGAGCACGATGGCGGGATTGATCGCACGCAGGCGCTCGGCCATGGCTTCGACCTTGAGCCGTCCGTATTGACCATCGAGCGCCGGGAGCTGGCGGTTGGTGTTGGACAGGCACAGGTCGTCCGCATCGATCAGACGCAGATACCCCACGCCGCTGCGCGCCAGTGCCTCTGCGGCCCACGAACCCACGCCACCGACGCCCACCACGGCCACACGAGCGCCGGAAAGGCGCATAACGGTGCCGTTGCCGTAGAGTCGGTCGATGCCGGAAAAGCGTGCGGATGCTTCGGACATGGGTGCCAATGCGATTTGCCAAACCGCACATGATACGAAGTTGCCAGGTGACGCGGCGGTGGCGGGCTGGATTTTTCCGGTGCCTGCCACCCACAATGCCGCCTCTCCATCCCTTCTGAGGCATCCACATGAAGTATCTCGCCATGCTCGTTCTCGGCCTTTTCATCGGCGTCCTTGCGGCGGTGGCCGGTATCAGCGCACTGCGCCAGGGCACCCCGTACAACGATGCGGTGATGACCGTGATGGCCCAGCAGATGGGCGCCTTCAAGAGCATGCGCGAGTCGGGCACCTGCGATGCCCCCGAGATCATCCGGCGCCTCGCCGTGATGGACGGCATGGCCGGTGAGGTGGATGCGGCCTTCCTGCCGGTGGGCGACGATGCGAAGTTCATGCAGCTCAGCTCGGATCTGCGCAATGCCGTTGCCAAGGGCAGCGCGACGATCCAGGACATGGCGCAATCACGCCGCACGACCGCCACATCGGGCAACAGCATCGACTGCGCCCAGTTCGCCGAGGTTACCTCCAGCATCGGCGGTACCTGCAAGGGTTGCCACGACATTTTCCGCTGATCGCCCTGACCCTGTGCGGGCTGTCGGGGCAGGTTCTGGGGCAAGCTGAACGCGCCGCCCCGAAGCACGCCCGGCATTCAGCCTTGTGGCCGTAATGTCTCAACATTCCGGCCCGTGGCCGTCCAGTATCGGAGACAAATCATGCGACTGCGCCTTCTTCTTGCACTGATGGCAAGCATGCTGCTGGCCGCCTGTGCCGCACCGGGCGGTTACTACTCGGGCCAGCAGCGCAGCTACGGTCCGCCCCAGGACGGCTACGCCCGATGCGCCGACTGTGGTGTGGTGGAGCGGATCGACCGGGTGTATGGCGAACGCAATTCGTCCGGTGGCGGTGCAATTCTCGGTGGCATCATCGGTGGCATCGTCGGCAACCAGATCGGCAGTGGCAGCGGTCGCGCCGCCGCCACGATGGCGGGTGCCATCGCTGGTGGCGCAGTCGGCAACAGTGCCGAACGCAACGCCAATTCCGCACCCTGGTACGAGCTGTATGTGCGGATGGACGACGGTCGCCGCATCGTGGTCAGCCAACGCGACCTGAACGGTGTGCGCGAAGGTGCCTACATCCGCATCAGCAATGGTCGCGCCTACCTGAATTGATGACGATCCCATCCATGCGCCGCAACCGGCGCGTGGATGGGGCTCTCCGATACTTCCCCGCTCATGGCCCCTCCTTCCGCGTCCGGCTACGACGCCATCGTCATCGGTGCCGGCGCCGCGGGGCTGATGTGTGCGATCACCGCCGGCCAGCGTGGCCTGCGCGTGCTGCTGATCGATCATGCCAACAAGGTCGGCAAGAAGATCCTGATGTCGGGCGGCGGACGCTGCAATTTCACCAATACCGGTGCCGGCCCGACCAATTACCTTTCCGCCAATCCGCACTTCTGCAAGTCCGCGCTGGCGCGCTACACCCCCTGGCACTTCCTGGAACTGGTGGAACGCCACCGCATCGCCTGGCACGAGAAGGAGCTCGGGCAGTTGTTCTGCGATGAATCCTCCAAGCTCATCGTGCGCATGCTGCTGGACGAATGCGCGGATGCCGGCGTCGAGCTGCGCACGCTGTGCAGCACCGAAACCATCGATCGGGCCGACGACGGCCAATTCACGCTCACGACTTCGCAAGGGCGTTTCAGTGCCGGCTCGCTGGTGATCGCCAGCGGCGGCCTGTCGATCCCCAGCATGGGGGCTTCGGGCTTCGGTTACCGGATCGCCCGCCAGTTTGATCACGAGGTGTTGCCCACCCGCGCCGGCCTGGTGCCATTGACGCTCTCGGGCCGCCCGGCCGAGCGCTTGCAGGATCTCGCGGGCGTCGCCCTGCCGGTGGAGGCACGCTGCAATGGCACGGTGTTCCGCAACGCCATGCTCATCACCCATCGCGGTATCAGCGGCCCCGCCATCCTGCAGATCAGTTCCTTCTGGCAGCCGGGCGACGACCTGCGATTGAACCTGTTGCCCGAACACGACATCCCCGCCCTGCTGGGCGAATGGCAGCGCAAGCGGCGCGATGCGGAGCTGAAAACCCTGCTGGGCGAAGTGCTGCCCAAGCGTTTTGCCCAGCGTCTGTGCGAGCACTGGCTGACCAACAAACCGATGCGCCAGTTCACCCTGGCAGAGCTGCAATCCGTGGCCGATGTGCTGGGAAACTGGCCGTTGGTCGCCAGCGGCACCGAGGGCTACCGCACCGCCGAGGTCACCCTGGGCGGCGTGGATACGGACGGGCTGTCGTCGACCACGATGATGTCGCGCAGCGTGCCCGGCCTCTATTTCATCGGCGAAGTGGTGGATGTCACCGGCTGGCTGGGTGGCTACAACTTCCAGTGGGCCTGGGCCTCGGGCCATGCCGCGGGCGTGGCCCTGGCGGGGCATTGAGCACGCGCCATCACGCCACAGAACCTGTGCAAAATCAATTCATTGTATTGGATATTTCAGGGATTCTCTGAGATTTCTCAGGCGATACGCGATTCCAGTTCTTCCCAGCGCGCATAGCAGTCGTCGAGTTCACGCTGCACCTGTTCAAGCGCACTCTGGAACTCCGTCACGAGCTCATGCGGCTGGCGGAAGAAATCGGGATCGCTCATCGCACGGCCACCTTCGGCAAGCCGGGTTTCCAGGGCCTCGATGCGCGCGGGAAGCAGGTCCAGCTCGCGTTGCTCCTTGTAGCCGAGCTTGCGACGGGCCGGTTCGCTGCGCGCTGCCGTTGCCGGCGCAGGCTCCGCGGATGACGGCGCAACAGCTATCGGCACGGAAACAGGCACCGCGCGCTGGCGCAACCAGTCGCTGTAACCGCCCACGTATTCGCCCACCCTTCCCTCGCCTTCCATCACCAGGGTCGAGGTGACCACGTTGTCGAGGAATTCGCGGTCGTGGCTGACCAGGATCAGGGTGCCGGCGTACTCGGACAGCAGCTCCTCCAGCAGCTCCAGGGTTTCCACGTCCAGATCATTGGTGGGCTCGTCCATCACCAACAGGTTGGCCGGCTGGGCAAAGAGCTTGGCCAGCAGCAATCGGTTGCGCTCGCCCCCGGACAGCCGCGTGATCGGCGCCCGCGCGCGCTCGGGAGTGAACAGGAAATCCTGAAGGTACCCAAGCACATGCTTGCGCTTGTTGCCGATTTCGATGAACTCGCGCCCTTCGGCCACGTTGTCCAGCGCATTCCAGTCGTCGCGCAGCGTGGCGCGGTACTGGTCGAAATAGGCGATCGAAAGACTGGTGCCGCGAATCACATCCCCGGTCTGCGGTGCCAGCTCACCCAGCAACAGTTTCAGCAGGGTGGACTTGCCGCTGCCGTTGGGGCCGATCAGGCCGATGCGGTCGCCCCGCAGGATGGTGGTGGAGAGATCGCGCACGATGGGCGTTTCCCCGAAGGAAAAATCCACCCCGCGCAGTTCGATCACTTTCTTGCCCGAAGCTTCCGCCTCGGCCAGCACCATCTTCACGTTCCCTTGCGACTCACGCCGCTGGGCGCGTTCCACGCGCAGCGCCTTGAGCCGCCGCACCCGGCCTTCGTTGCGGGTGCGGCGTGCCTTGATGCCCTGCCGGATCCAGACTTCCTCTTCGGCCAGGAAGGTGTCGAAGCGCGCGTTTTCCACCGATTCGGCGTGCAGGCGTTCCTCGCGCCGCCGCAGGTAGTTGTCGAAATCACCCGGCCAGCTCGTCAACTGGCCGCGGTCGATCTCCACGATGCGATTGGCCAGGGTGCGCAGGAAGCGCCGGTCATGGGTGACGAACACCAGGGCACCTTCCCAGTTGGCCAGGAAACCCTCCAGCCAATCAATGGCGGCGATATCGAGGTGATTGGTGGGCTCGTCGAGCAGCAGCAGATCCGGCGCGCACACCAGCGCACGGGCCAGCAGCACGCGGCGCTTCAGGCCGCCGGAGAGGCTGGAAAATGCCCGCTCACCGTCCAGCTCCAGGCGCTTGAGCGTGTCGGCGACGCGGCGGTCGGCGCTCCAGCCCTGGGCGGCCTCGATGCGCGCCTGTACCGTCGCGAGTGCGTCCGTATCCACGTTCGCGGCATGGCTCAGGCGATGGAACAAGGCCAGATCCGCACCCACTTCGCCCAGTCCATCGGATACCACGTCGAACACGCTGCCCGAGGCGCCTGGCGGAACCTCCTGCTCCAGACGTGCGATACGGGTACCCGCCTGCACGCGGATTTGCCCGTCATCGGGCTGCAATTCGCCGGCCAGAAGCTTGAGCAGGGTGGATTTTCCGGCGCCATTCCGGCCGATCAAGGCGATGCGTTCGCCCGCCTCGATGGACAGATCCACACCATCGAGCAGGAGCGGCCCGCCCACGCTGTAGTCGAGCCGGTTCAGGGAGATCAGGGACATCGGTGAAGTGTACCAGTCGCCCCACGCCCAAAGCGCCGTGCGTCGGTGGATTTCGCTCAACGGGCTGATGCCATCACACAAGACTCAGCCGCGACAATCGGACGGTCTGGGGCGCTGCTCGCAACGCGGTCGCGGGCCATAACGGTAGGCCAACCCGTAGTCGGGAATGGTGCTGCGACTCCCGTCGCGGTTGGTGTCCTGACCGCTGACGGGCATCAGCACCAGATACCAGCGCTGCATCCCGGACAGGTACTGGAAGGCATAGCGATAGCTCGCCGGCTCCAGTGCCACGGCTTGCGCGGCGCCCTGCGCGCGCCCGTCGCGATCACGCAACAGGCGCTGTGCACGGGTCGGGCGCAGGCTGAGGACATCGCCCGCCCGGCTCCAGGTGCCGGACTCCTCCACGAACCAGTACTCCTGACTTTTGCTCATGGACCAGAACTCGCTGGTGAACGTATAGCTGCCATCAGGCTGGAACCGGTAATACCAGCGCGCGCTGCCCTGATTGTTGATGGCGGCGATCTGCGAGCGGTTGAAGTAGGTGCCCCAGTGCGAGTAGTTCGCGACCGAGTGGTACCACTCCTGGGAGGTGAGCTCGGGTGCTCCGGCATCGGAACCTGTCGCCATCGTTGTGCCCTGCCCGGCCGGCACCCGCGGTTGCAGGCTGGCGAGGAAGGCGTCGATCTTCGGGCGTGAGACATCGTCGTTGTACTCCACCACCGCGGTGATCTTGACGCCGTAACCGGTGAACACGCTCAGCAGCGAAACGAAGTTGCGCGAGCCCTCGCTCCAGACCTTGGCCGCGCCCATGGTCATCTTCCAGCCGCCTGGCCAGTCCACCGTCTCGGTCTTGAGTTCGCCAGTGACCCGCAGGCGGTTGGCGACGGTGGCCTGCCATTCGTCGGCGAAGTCGCGTGCCGGGTCACCCGAGCTGCGCGTGGCCCGGTAGATGCCGTAGGTGGTGAAGATCGTCGGGGTGGAATCGGCGAAGGTCAGCGCATCGGCGCGTTCCACCCGGGTTCCGGCAGGTGCGTTGAACCTCATCAGGTCGAAGGTTTCAGCCTTCGCCGCACCTGCGCCGGCAAACGCCAGCAGCAGGATGAGCACAAGCCGCCACCAATCGGGTCGCGGGGCGATGCATGCAGGCGTCCGGGTGCACATGGCGTATTCCTTGGCAGGGTGTCTGCACCGGATTACGCAAGCCGGTGCCGGATTCCATCACCACGCCAGCAGGACGCCCTCAGGTCGATTCGCGAAACCACGCCAGGGGCGTAGCGAGCCGTTCCTGTGCCCATCCTTCGAATTGCGGCCCCTCATCCACCGGCCCGGCCACCGCGAGGGCCATCCAGCCTTCGGGCAGGTCCAGGGTCCAGGCCTGTGCCGGGCGTTCCTTGGCCGGCCTCCAATGCTGGTGCCCCAGGGTCTTGGCCTGGATGCCGATACCCAGGGCCTTGCCGTGGGCTTCGTCCAGCGTCCAGCGACGATAGAACCGTCGGCGACGCTCGACCTCGTCGAGTTGCGCCAGCGCACGGGAAAATTCCGGTGGATACAGCGCTTCAGCCAACGCGATCAGATCGCGTTGACGAGGGGCGAACTCAAGATCCAGGCCCAGCGGCCGATCGGACACGGCGGAAGCCACCTCGGAACCGCTGTGCGCCAATGACAGATGCAGACCACTCCTGCGCCCCCGATACAGCGCCTGCGGCGCACCGAGTGCATCGCGTTCCAGTTGCCAGTCGCGCCAGTTGCCGCCTTCGGCGCGCGCCAGCAGCTCGCGGGCCAATCCGTGCCCGGCCAGGAACTGGGCGCGGCGCTGCGGATGAAGCATCGCTTCGAAGCGTTCGCGCTCGCCACGGCCCAGCCACACCTCCGGCGGCGGCAGGCGCGCGATGACATCGGAGCTGGTGGCCCGGTCCAGCACGATCTGCATGGTCTCTTGCTTCCTCTGGCGTTGCGGCCTCGAACCCATTGTCGGGAGGCGTGGGCAGGAACTCAACGCCACCTTGTGCAGTGCTATCGTGGCCGCTTTGTCTTTCCCGCGAGAATCCGTCATGTCCCAGACCCAACGCTATGTCGACGAATTGGCCACCATCGAAGCCGACGGCCTGTTCAAGAAGGAATACATCATCACTTCGCCGCAAGCGGCTGAAATCGTGCTGGAAGATGGTCGTCACGTTCTCAACTTCTGCGCCAACAACTACCTCGGCCTGGCCGACCATCCGCGCGTGATCGCAGCCGCCAAGAAGGCGCTCGACAGCCACGGTTTCGGCATGGCCTCGGTGCGTTTCATCTGTGGCACCCAGGACCTCCACAAGCAACTGGAGCGACGCATCGCGGATTTCTTCGGCACCGAGGACACCATCCTCTACGCCGCCTGCTTCGACGCCAATGGCGGCCTGTTCGAGCCGCTGCTGGGGCCGGAGGACGCGATCATTTCCGATGCCCTCAACCACGCCTCGATCATCGATGGCGTGCGCCTTTGCAAGGCCAAGCGCTACCGCTACGCCAACTGCGACATGGCCGATCTGGAAAAACAGTTGCAGCAGGCCCGCGCCGACGGCGCAAAGACCATCCTGATCACCACCGACGGGGTGTTCTCGATGGACGGCTTCGTGGCCCCGCTCGACCAGATCACGGCTCTGGCGAAGAAATACGATGCCCTGGTACATATCGACGAATGCCACGCCACCGGCTTCATCGGTGCCACCGGGCGCGGCTCGGCCGAGGTCAAGGGCGTGATGGACCGCATCGACATCTTCACCGGCACCCTGGGCAAGGCCATGGGCGGTGCCATCGGTGGTTTCACCACGGCGAAGAAGGAAGTCATCGAGATGCTGCGCCAGCGCTCGCGGCCCTATCTGTTCTCCAACTCCATTCCCCCGCACGTGGCCGCGGCCGGCATCGAGGCCTTCAACATGCTCGACGAGGCCGGCGAACTGCGTGAGCGGTTGGCGGAAAACACCCGTTATTTCCGTGAAAAAATGACCGCCGCCGGCTTTGAGCTCAAGCCCGGCAATCACCCGATCAGCCCGGTGATGCTGCACGACGCGCCGTTGGCGCAGAAGTTCGCCGCGCGCCTGATGGACGAGGGCATCTACGCCATCGGCTTCTTCTTTCCGGTGGTGCCGCAAGGCCAGGCCCGCATCCGCACCCAGATGTCGGCGGCCCATACCCGCGAGCACCTCGACCGCGCCATCGCGGCCTTCATCAAGGTCGGCAGGGAGCTTGGCGTGATCGGCTGAGCAACACCGCGCCGCACCACGGGACGGGCGCCACACGCCCGTTTCCCCATTCCTTGTAGGGAACCTCGAAAAACCTGTCCTTTCGCGTCATTCCGGCGAAGGCCAGAATGACGCCGGTTTTTCGAGATCCCCCGTAGCTTGACCGGGCCCGCACCAGCCTGCCCGGCTTCCCGATAGTCCACCCGCATACCGCCACGACACCGGCCCCGGAGGCCGGTGCGCCAGACAGTGCCTGCACATCAGACAGGATGGCGGGTGCATTTTCCTTTTTATTTGTTATATTGGTATAACTATAGAAACAACGAATGGTGACGCCGTGGCAGCCACTCTGGCCGAAAAGATCATTGCGCACGCAGCAGGTCAGGATGCGGTGCGACCGGGCGAAATCCTCACTGCCCGCATCGACCTTCTGATGATGCACGATTCCGGCGGGCCGCGACGGGTCGCGGGGCGGCTGGACAAGCTCGGCGCCAAGGTCTGGGACCCCGACAAGGTGGTGCTCGTCAGCGATCATTTCGTGCCTGCGGCCAATCTGGAAAGCGCGGAAATCCTCGCCCTGACGCGGCGCTGGGCGCAGCAGAACCAAGTCACCCACTACGACATGCTGGGTATCTGCCACGTGGTGATCCAGGAGCACGGCCACGTGCAACCGGGCATGTTCTGCGTGGGCGGCGATTCCCACTCCCCCAGCGGCGGCGCCTTCGGTGCCTTCATGGTGGGGCTCGGTTCGACCGACATCACCGCCGCCCTGGTCACCGGGGAAATCTGGTTGCGCGTGCCGCGCAGCACGCGGGTGCAGATCGACGGCCGCCTGCCGCGCGGGGTCAGTGCCAAGGACGTGATGCTGATGCTCTGCGGCACGCTCGGCATGGGCAACGAAGGCCAGGTGTTCGAATTTGCCGGCTCGGCCATCTCCGCCCTGCCGATGCACGAGCGCATGACCCTGTGCAACATGACCGCCGAACTCGGCGGTGAAACCGGCATCGTCGCACCCGACGCCACGACCCTGGCCGCGCTCGAACAGGCTGGCCGGCCCTTCGGTGGCGATCCTTCCCGATGGCAAAGCGACGCCGATGCGCACTACGACATCGTGCACCGCTACCAGGGCGAGGAGCTGGTTCCCCATATCGCCGCCCCGCACAGCCCGGCCAACAGTTTCCCGGTCACCGAATACAAGCCGGTGGCCGTTGATCAGTGCTACATCGGCGCCTGCACCGGCGCCAAGCTCGAAGACCTGCGCATGGCCGCCGAGGTGCTCAAGGGTCGCAAGGTGTCGCCGCACACCCGCCTGCTGATCGCACCGGCATCGGTGGCGATGACACGACAGGCCACGGCGGAAGGCACCCTGGGCATCCTGACCGAAGCCGGCGCCATCCTGTTGCCGACCGGCTGCGGCGCCTGCGCCGGGCTCGGTGCCGGAATGCTCGCCGCCGGCGAGGTGGGAATCGCCACCACGGCCCGGAACTTCAAGGGCCGCATGGGCTCCTCGCAATCGTTCACCTACCTGGCCTCGCCCTACGCGGTTGCGGCGGCAGCGGTGAAGGGCGAAATCTGCGATCCGCGCGAACTGCTGGAGGAAGGCGCATGAACGTCCGTGGCAAGGCTTTCGTGTTCGGCGACGGCATCGATACCGACGTGCTGGCACCCGGCCCTTACATGAGCAAACCGATCGAAGTGCTGGCCAGCCATTGCCTGGAGGCCGTCGATCCCGAATTCGCCTCTCAGGTGCGCCCCGGTGATGTGGTGGTGGGCGGTGCTTCCTTCGGCATCGGCTCCTCGCGCGAGCAGGCGGTGCAGGCGCTGGCGCACCTAGGCGTGGGCGCCATCGTGGCCAAATCCTTTGCGCGCATCTTTTACCGCAACAGCCTCAATCTCGGCGTGCCGGCGCTGATCTGCGGGGATCTGGAAGCCGAACGCGGCGACGAGATCGAGGTCCGCCCGGTCGAAGGGCTCATCATCAACCACAGCTCTGGCCGGCAGTTCCGCTGTGAACCGATTCCGCCGCGCCTGATGGAAATCGTCGCGGTCGGCGGTCTGATGCCGTGGCTGGAACGCAAGCTCGCGGCGCAAGGCGGTGCCTGAACGCCCGCGCCAGGGCATTCTCCACGCCACCCTGGTCGCACCCGACGCGCAGGCGGTCGGTGCGGCCTACGCCGCGCAACTGCCCTTGCAGGTGGTGGAACGCAGCCGGCTTGCGACCCTCGATGCGCAGCGGCTGCAACGGCCCGAACTGGCCGTAACACCACAGGTCTGGCTCGCCAACCACGAGGGCACGCGCGTGCTGCGGGTGCTGGAGGATCCGCAGGCGCAGGCTCCGGACGAGGTATCGGTGCGCCACGGCTGGATGGTGGTGGAGTATGCGGTCGGTGAACTCGATGCCCTGGTCGCGCGCTTGCAACCGCCGTTTCGCGTGCTGCGCGAGCCGGCCGATCTGGATTTCAGTCCCGGCCTGCGTGCCGCCCAGATCATGGGCCCGGCGGGCGAGGTGTTCTACCTGACGCGCATCGAGCCGCCGGTGCCACCGTTCGATCTGCCACAGGTGGACGCAACACAAATGCGTCCATTCATCGGAGTGCTGGCCAGCCGAAACCGCGACGCCTCGCAACGTGCATGGCTCGCCCTGCTCGGCACCCCGGGGTGGCAACTCCACACCCGCATCGGTCTGGTCAACCGGGCGCTCGGCCTTCCCACCGAAACACGCCACGCCATCGCGTTGTTGCCCATGCCGGGCCAGTGCCTGGTGGAAATCGATGAACTCGCCCTGCCCCAATCATCCGTGTCGGCAAGCTGTGGTTGGCTGAGCCTTGGCCTGCGTCTGCCGGAAATCGATCCAACCGCGTTGGAACAGGCTGGCTGGTCGATCCACCGGCATCCCGGCGCGCTTGTCTTGCGCGGCCCGGATGGCGAACACGTCGAACTGGCGGATCAGGGCCTCGCTACAGGCTGATATCCCGGTCGCGGGTTTCCGGCATCTTCCACAAGGCAATCAGGCCCACCAGCAAGGCCATGCCGGTCGGATACACCAGCCCGGCGAACTCGCTCTGGTAATACGCACTCACCGCCGCCGTGGCGAGCGGCATGAAGCCACCGAACCAGCCGTTGCCCAAGTGATACGGCAGGCCGATGGCGCTGTAGCGGATGCGGGTGGGGAACAACTCCACCAGATACGCCGGAGCCGGGCCGCAGGCCAACGCCACCGGCACACACAGCCACCACAACAGCGCCAGGGCGGGCAGGAAGGAAAGCTCCGGGCGCACCAGATGCGCCAGCAGGCGAAAGGACGGGAACAGCGTCAGGGCCGAGAGCAGAAAACCGCTGATGATCACAGGGCGCCTGCCGAAACGATCGGACAGCCAGCCGGCCAACGGAAACAATGGCGCGGCCAGAAGCAATGCGCACATCATCAGCAGGCTGGCGCGGCCCACGTCCAGCCCGAGCGGCGACTGCAGGAACACCAGCGGAAAATACTGCCCCGCATTCCACACCACGCCTTGCGCCGCGGTCAGGGTGAACAGCGCCAGCGCCATCGCCCGCAGGTGCTCGCGGTTGCCGAAGGCTTCGCGCAGCGGTGCATGCGACACCGCGCCTTCACGCTTGAGCTTCTCGAACGCCGGGGTTTCCGCCAGATGCAGGCGCATGTAGACCGAGAGCGCCAGCAGCAGCAGCGAAGCCAGGAATGGCAGACGCCAGCCCCAGCTTTCGAACGCCTCCGCCCCCATCGCGCCGCGCACCACGGTGATCGTGGCCAGGGCCAGCAGCAGGCCGAGGGTACCGGTGGCCATCACCAGCGAGGTGTTCAATCCACGTCGCCGTGGTGACGAGAGCTCGGCGACATAGGTGGCCGCGCCGCTGAACTCACCGCCCACCGCGATCCCCTGGGTCAGGCGCAGCAGCACCAGCAGCAGTGGCGCGACCAGGCCCGCCTGGGCATACGTCGGCAACAGGCCGATGGCAACCGTCGAGCCGCCCATCAGCACGATGGTCAGGAGAAACGCACGTCGACGCCCTACCCGATCGCCAATGCGCCCGAAGATCAAGGCGCCCACCGGCCGCACCACCCAACCGGCGCCGAATACCGCCAGTGCCGCCAGCAGGCCGGCGGTGGGATGGTCGGCCGGGAAAAACAGATGCCCCAACAACACGGCGAGCGAACCGTAAAGGAAGAAATCGAACCACTCCAGCACCGTCCCGGCCACCGCGGCGGCGATGGAGCGCACCTCGGGGCGCCCGGCGACGGGCGATTGCACGGCGTCCATCTCAGCCGCCTCCGCCCTGCAGCACGCCCTCCGATTCCAGTTGCGCAAGGCGCTGCGCATCCAACCCGAGCACTTCGCCCAGAACCGCACGCGTGTGTTCGCCCAGCACCGGCGCGGCCCGATCCGCGCCGATCGGCGTGGCGGAAAACTTCACCGGATTGCGCACCATCGCCACCGACTGGCCACTGCGATGCGGCAATTCGATGCGCAGACCGCGCGCCTGGACCTGGGGGTCGGCAAACACCTGGTCGATGGCATTGACCGGGTTGGCGGGCACCACGGCCTGTTCCAGCGCATCGAGCCAGTGCGCCGCATCACGAGTGCGCAGGATGTCCTTCAACAGCGGCACCAGACGCGCGCGATTGGCCACGCGCGCGGCATTGGTGGCGTAGTCCGGATCGGCGGCCAGATCAGGACGCCCGACCACCTCGCAAAAGCGCGCGAACTGGCCGTCATTCCCGACCGCCAGCATGAAATAGCCATCGGCCGCGGGCATCACCTGATAGGGCACGATATTGGGATGGGCGGTGCCCTGACGCCCCGGCACCACGCCACCGACCAGATAGTTGGACGCCTGGTTGGCCAGCCAAGCCACCTGCGTATCCAGCAGGGCCAGGTCGATGTGCTGGCCGATGCCGGTGCGTTCGGCATGGCGCAAGGCGGCAAGGATCGCGGTGGTCGCGTACATGCCGGTCATCAGGTCGGTGGCGGCCACGCCCACCTTCTGCGGCCCGCCACCGGGTGCATCGTCCGGCTCGCCGGTGACGCTCATCAAGCCACCGATGGCCTGCACGGCGGCGTCGTAACCGGCGCGTTGCGCATAAGGGCCGTCCTGGCCGTAGCCGGTGATCGAGCAATACACCAGTTTCGGATTGGCCGAATGCAGGCTGGCGAAATCCAGACCGTATTTCTTCAGACCGCCGACCTTGTAGTTCTCCACCAGCACATCGCAGTGCATGGCGAGTTCACGGATCAGGGCCTGCCCCTCGGGCCGGGTGAAGTCGATCGCCACCGAACGCTTGCCGCGGTTGGCGCACAGGTAGTACGCCGATTCGCCGGTGTCGCTCCCCTCGGCATCCTTCAAATACGGCGGCCCCCAACTGCGGGTATCGTCACCCACGCCGGGGCGTTCGATCTTGATCACCTCGGCGCCGAAGTCGGCCAGCACCTGGGTGGCCCAGGGGCCGGCAAGGATGCGCGACAGGTCGAGGACACGAACACCGGCAAGCAAGGGACTCATCGCGGCCACCATGACAGGCAGGCAGGCGGCAGTTGCGGCTGGATCGCCAAGGCCGCCTGCAGCGCCTCGGCCAAGACCACCAAGCGCAGATCGTCACCGATCCGGCCCACCAGTTGCATCCCGATGGGCAGCTCGTCGGCCGCCACCGGCAAGGGCAACGACAGCGCCGGACAACCGGCAATGTTGGCGTTGGCCGTCAAATCGGCCTGACTGGCCGGAACCGGACTGCCAAACGCAAATGCTTGCTGCGGCGTGGTGGGCAAAGCCAGCACGTCGCACTGCGCCAGCCATTGCTGCACCTGCACCTGGGCCTGATCCAGCAACAGTTCGGCGGCCACCAGATCGGTGAGCGGCCGGGTTTCGGCCCAGCCCAGCATGCGGGCCAATCCCGGGGAAAACAGCTCGCGCGATTCGCGCCAGGCGTGTTCATGCTCCACCAGCATCTCGGCCTCGCACACCAGCAGCCCGGCACGGCGCGCGCGCGAAGGGGACAGACTGGGAGCCGGCAACGACACCTCCTCGTGACCCAGCTCCGTCAGCGCCGCCAGCCCTTGCCGGAATGCCGCCTGCACCGCGGGCTCGATCTGCACCGTATCGCCGAAATCGATCACCCCGATGCGCAGCGGGCCTTGCCATGGCGCGGCGAACTCCACTGCGCGCGACTGCGCGCACTCGGGATCAAAATCCGCCATCACCTGCAGCAACAGGCCGAGATCGCGGGCCGAGCGTGCCAGCGGTCCGATATGATCCAGACGTCGCGACACCGGCACGGTGCCGCGCGCGCTGATCGCGCCCCAACTGGGCTTGAGCCCGAACACCCCGCAATAACTGGCCGGAATCCGCACCGAACCCATGCTGTCGCTGCCCAGCGCGGCCGCACACAACCCGGCGGCCACCGCCGCGCCGCTGCCGCCGCTGGAACCACCCGGGGTGAAGCCGGGGCGATGCGGGTTGTGGCAGGCACCGTAATGCGGGTTGTTGTTGTCCGCGCCCAATGCCGCCTCGTGCATGTTGAGCTTGCCGACGAGCACCGCACCGGCCGCGCGCAAACGCGCCACCGCCGGATTGTCGACGTTGGCCGGGGCGTGCTGGCTGCGCGTGGCCATGCCCGCCGAAGTGACCATCCCGGCCACGTCGATGTTGTCCTTGACCGCGATCACCACCCCGTCGAGCAGACCTGCACAACCCTGCTCCCGACGTGCGTCCGAAGCCTGTGCCGCGGCTCGCGCGCCTTGCGCATCGAGCGCCAGAAAGGCGTTGATACCGGGCTGACTGGCCTGGATCGCGGCAAGCTGACGCTCCACCAGATCGACGCTGCGCAGTTCGCCCCGCTCCAAAGCGGCGAGCTGGCTGCAAAGATCACCAAGCAGGACTTCGGAATCGGTATGGGCCATGAGGCTCTCGCGGCGGGTGGGAGTTTCCGGCAGGCCGGTGCCTGCCGGATGGAGGTTCAGGGAATGTCAGCCAAAACGCCGGTCAATCAGGCGCACCGGTTTCTGGCGCACCTCGATGCCGGTCAAGGGGGCGAGTGAACCGGGCTGGACCAATTCCACCGCCACCTCGACCCCGAGCTTCTGGCGCAGCAAAGCCGCGAAACCCGCCGCCAGCGCGGCGTCCTGCGTTCCATCCTTCACCTCGACATTGACGGTGAGCTCGTCGCGCCCGGCCGCGTCGCGCGTGGCCACGCAGATGAATTCGCCGGCAAAGGCCGGGTTTTCCTCCAGGATCGGCGCCATCGCCTGCGGATAGACGTTGATGCCGCGGATCTTGACCATGTTGTCGCTGCGCCCGAGGAAGCCCTCGATGCGCCGCAGGTTGAGACCGAGCGACGAGGGCGTGGTGAGCACGCGGGTCACGTCGTGGGTGTTGAAGCGGATGATCGGATAGACGTCCTGCTTGTAGAGGCAGGTCACGACCATGTCACCGACGTCGCCATCGGCCACCGGCTGGCCGGAATCGACATCGAGCACTTCGACGTACTGCGCGTCCTCCATCAGGTACAGGCCGTCCTGGTCCGGGCCCTGCCCCGCGATGGCACCGGTATCACCCACCCCGTACCAGTCGTAGAGCTGCACCCCGCCCCAGGCCGCAGCCAGCGATTCACGCGACTCACGCCCGAGGTGGCCGCAGATCATCCGCACCGGAATGTCGCGGCCCGGCTCCAGGCCCTGTTCGCGGGCCACATCGGCCAGCTTCTTGATGTAATCGGCGAAGCCCACGATCACGGTGGCGCCCATGTTCTTCATCAACTGCACCTGCTGCGCCGAACGCATCTCGATGCCGGTGCCGGCCGAACAGAACAGGGCCTGGGTGTAATGGGTCACCGCCTCGCGCACGTAGTGCCCGCCGTTGATCATGCCGTGGCCGTACACCGAGTGGACGACATCGCCCGCGCGCATGCCGTGCCAGCGGTACAGGCGCGCCAGCAGGATGTTCTGCACCTCGCGCGAATGCGGCGAGAACACCAGCGGCTGGGGCCGCCCGGTGGTGCCCGAGGTGGTGTGGAACACCAGAGAGGTGTTGCCGGCGTCGGTGCCATCGCGCCAACCGTGGAAATCGCCCAGCGGCGGGTTGGCTTCCACCGAGGCCATGATCTCCTGCTTGCCGAACACCGGCAGTCGGGTGATGTCGTCGATGCTGCGGATATCTCCCGGCTCGACACCCGCCGCGCCCCACAGGCGCCGGTAGAACGGGATCTGCCATGCGCGCGCCACGCAACGCAGGAACATCGCGTTCTGTTCGGCACGCAGTTCATCGCGGCTGATGCGCTTGAATTTGTCGACAAAGCCCTGGTCCACGGGGAACTGGCGCAGAAGCTCCTGGGGGTTGAAGGATTCGAAATAGGTGCGGTCGGTCATGGTGTCTGGATGATCAGCAGGTCGACCAGAGCGCGGACATCGTCGATGTCCTGCAACTGGTCGAGGTGGGAAATCAGGTCGTTGCGACGGCTGGCGTCGAACGGGCGGGCGGCGTGGTCAAGGCAATGATGGAACTTTTGCAGTTGCTGTTCGCGCGACAGCGGGCGCTGCGGCGAACCGATGGCGGCATCGCGATGGTTGTGAAGCACCCGGCCGTCACGCAAGGTCACCGTCATCGATTGCGGCACCAGGGCGTTGGGATCGTCGGTGGCATTCGGCACCACGCTCACCCGTGCGGCGAGTTCGCGGCGCTGCGGATCGGCGAGTTTCTCCGCGCTGTAGGCATCCAGCCCGACCTGCCCGTCGAGCAGCACGGTGGCCAGCAGATAAGGCAGGCACAGTCGGGCATAGCTGGTCTGCATGGCCTCCTGCCAGGGGCGGGCGACGAGGCGGCGCACCAGCGGCGGGGCTTGCAACTGGATCGATTCGATCTGCTCCGGCAGCAAACCCTCGCGCCGGCACAACTCCATCAGCATGTCCTGGGCGGCATGGGCCGCACCGCCCGTCGGAAAGACCTTGTGGCTGACCTGGAGGATCTGCGATTCACGCCGTGCCAGCGCCTCCAGCGAGGGGCCGATGTCGTACTCGCCCTCGATCAGCGGCAGATAGCCGAATTGGCCTTCCAGCATGTCCTGCGGGGCGGGGAATCCACGCCGCGCCAACTCCCAGCAGGTCAGCACGCCCCGGGCATTGAGCGCCACCTGCATGGCCAGCATGGGCGAGCCTTCGACATGGGCCTGCATCGTGCCGGACAGATGGGAATACGTGAGCCCGAGCAAGGTGCGCAACAGCGTCTCATCGGCACCATACAGGCGTGCGATGCCGGCGGCGGCACCCAGCGCCCCGCACATGGCCGGGCGGAAAAACCGCATCGGCGCGCGCGCGCTGATGCCGATCAGGGTCGCCACGTCCACTGCCACGTTGACCGCGGTGATGAATCGCTTGCCGTCGACCGGCAGGCCATCGACATTGGCGCGCTGCTCGGCGGCGGCGGTCAGTGCAGACAGGATCACCGCCATCGGATGCACCACGGCCGGCATGTGCACGCAATCGAATTCCTGGCTGTGGATCTGGTAACCGTTGACCATGGCGGCGTTGGCAGCGGGCAGCGGCTCACCGCTCACCCAGACGCGTGCGGCGGCGCCGGCGCCGAGTGCGGCGGCCGAGGCCCGCAGCGCCTGGGTCAAGGGCACCTGCGGGCCGGAGCCGGACAGGCCCACCGCGATCGAATCCATCACGAAAACACGCGTGGCAGCAAGCGCGGCTTCCGAAAGGTCGGCGTATTCCAGACCCATCGCGTGGCGGATCAGGGGTTCGGTCAGGCGCATGCGGTCACCTCCGCGAGCAGGCTGGTCAGGGTTGCCGGATCGCCACCCTCGGGCAATGCCGCGACCGCATCGAACAAGGCCCCGGCCAATCCGTCGGACACCCCGCCCCATGCCGCCAG
>CAZTXX010000008.1:20612-28578 GCA_964617405.1 uncultured Aquimonas sp.
TGGGCCAGTTGCGGCCGTCCCAGACAGGCGATGGCGGCCAGCGCATGTTGCAGGCTGAACTTGGCTTCCAGCTCGGAAGCCGGCTGCGGACGATCACAGAAGCGCAGCGCCTCGGCATAGGTGGCGACTTCGATGGCTTCGATCTCCCCGGCCTCGATCGCCGTGGCGTCGATGCCACCGGCCTGCTGCCAGGCATCGAGCATGGCGTCGATGGCCGGGTGCGCATGGCGACAGGCGGGCCACGGCTTGAGGCTGGTCTGGTGGATCAGCCAGTCCGGCTCCGCCCGCACCACCGCATCGGGATCGGCGTTGGGTGCGGTGGCGGCGAACAGGCCCTGCTCGCCTTCCAGTATCCGGCGCGGGCCACGCAGCCCGGCAGCGACCAATTCGGCCGCAAGCCAGCCGCTGCGCGCGGCTTCGGCATTGTGGATCGACTTGGTCGGCACCGGCTCGTGGCGCATCTGCCACAAACCGCCGGTGCGACTGCCGGCCGTGCCCAACGCATCGGCCGTGGCCTGTGCATCGAGTCCGCGAACCGATGCCGCCGCGGCCGCGGCGCCAAACGCGCCGGCCGTCGAGGTCGGGTGCCAGTAGCGGTAATGCCCGGTGCCCAAAGCCCGTCCGACGCGGATCGTGGCCTCATAGCCGCGCACCACCGCATCCAGGAAGGCATCCGCGTTCGCAGCACGGCTCTGTGCCGCCGCCAATGCCACCGGAATCACCACCGGGCCGGGGTGCAGGATCGCGCTGCGGTGCACATCGTCCATTTCCAGCACATTGCCCAGCGCCGCGTTGATCAGCAGCGCAATGCCCGGCTCACGCCGACCCGCGGTGATCGCCGTGGCCGAGCCGGGGGCCGTTCCCCGTACCACCTGGGCCAGTGCCGCAGCCAGCGGATTGCGCAAGGCGCCCAGCGCACAACCCAGCCAGTCGAGCACCAGCAATGCGGCACGTTGCCGCGCCGCCGTGTCCACCGATTCCCCCAGCCGGTCGGCCAGTTGCTCGGTCAAGCTGGAAGTCGTGGATGCCACGCTTGCGGTCTCTCCTGAGGATATGCGTCGCCGCCTGGCGGCGATGCACGGAAGGGATGCGCTGAACTTTGTCCGGACATATCATAGGGGCAGATTTCCGTCGCCTGCAAACCCGAGGCGCGCACCCGAGCCTGTTCTTCATGGTGAGACCTGTCGTGCCCCAAACCCTGGACCCCGATCGCTTCCACAGCCTGTTCCGCCCCGGCGCCGAGGTTTACCTGCCCGGCTGTGCGGGGCACTCGCTTTTGTTCGAGTCCTGGCTGCGCGAGGCGCCGGATTGTGCCGACGGCGTGCGCTTCACCGGGGTCCATATCCCGACGGTGAACCGCTTCGACCCTGCCGGCCTGCACCCGAGCGCCCGCCAGCGCGGAATCTTCCTGAGTGCCGATCTGCGCGAGTCCTGGCTGGCCGGCCGTGTCGACTACCAGCCGATGACGTATACCGGCACCTGGCAGTGGCTGCGTGACACGGCGCGCTTCGACCTCGCCCTGCTCCAGGTGGCACCACCCGATGCCGAGGGCCGCTGCTCGCTGGGCATCGGCTGTGATTTCAGCCCCGCCGTCTGGCCCAGCAGCGCCAAGATCGTCGCGCACGTCAATCCGTCCATGCCGCGCACCCGTGGCCCGTCCATTCCCTGGTCGCGCATCGACCATGTGATCGAACAGGACGCGCCCCTGCTGGAAATCCCCGACCCCGAAGCCGATCCGGCGATGGACGCGGTGGCCGCGCGGGTGGCGGAGCTGGTTCCGGACAACGCCACCTTGCAACTGGGTCTGGGCCGATTGCAGGCCTCCGTGCTGCGCGCGGTGCGCGAGCGCCGCCACCTGCGCATCCATGGCGGCATGGTGTCCGACGGCCTGCTGGGCCTGATCGAATCCGGCACCCTCGCCTCCGGCCCGGACGCCGTGGTGGTCGGTGTCGCGATCGGCACCCGCGCGCTGTACGAAGCCGCCGCCGCGCACGTCCACTTCCGCGAAGTCGGGCACACCCACGCGCACGAGGTGCTGGCCGCCATCCCGCGGCTGATGGCGATCAACAGCGCGCTTTCGGTCGATCTTCTCGGGCAGGTCAACGGCGAATTCCTTTCCGGCCGGCAGATCAGCGGCGTCGGCGGTTTGCCCGACTTCCTGCGTGGCGCTCGCCAATCGGCAGGCGGACGCGGCATCATTGCGCTGCCTGCCAGCACACCCAGGGGGGAAAGCAGGATCGTGCCGATGTTGCCTGCCGGCCCGGTCAGTGTGGCGCGGGTGGATGCGGACTGCATCGTCACCGAACACGGCGTGGCCGATTTGCGTCATCTCGACGTGCACGCACGCGCCAAGGCGTTGATCGCAATCGCCGCACCCGAACACCGCGATACCCTGACGCGCGAGTGGCATACGCTCACGCAACGACTTTGATCGAGGAACCAGATCCTGATGGCCAGCACCCGACGCAGCAAGCCACGCTACGCCGAACTCGGAGACCTGCTGCAGGCGGAGATCGAACGCGGTGACTATCCGGTCGGCAGCCTGCTGCCCACCGAACTGGACCTGTGCGAGCGCTTCGATGCCAGCCGCCACACCGTGCGTGCCGCGCTCGCCCAGCTCAGTCGCGCCGGCCTGGTGCACCGCCGTCCCGGCGCCGGCACGCGGGTGATCGCGCAAAGCGCGGCCATGCGTTACGAGCACGAAGTCGACACCGTCAACACCCTGATGCAATACGGCAACACCACGCGCCTGCAAATCCTGGAGGCGAAGCGCTGCCTGGCCGATGCGGCGATGGCGCGGTTGCTGGAAATCGCCGAGGGCAAGGAGTACCTGCATCTGCGTGGCCTGCGCCAGGAAGAGCCCGACCGCCAGTCCATCGCGGTCACCGACATGCTGGTGCCGCTGCGACGCGGGGTACCGGCCGCCGCCCTGGTCGACCCGGCGAACGCCGCGCGTGCCGTGGCGAAGTACCTCGATCCGGCACGGCTCTCGCGGGTGGAACAGGTATTCGACGCGGTGGCATTCAACCCGCAGGATGCCGCCCTGCTCGGTGTCGAAGCGGGCGATCCGGCGATGCGGGTGCAGCGCCGCTATCGTGGCGTTGGCGACCGCCTGCTGATGGTGGCCATCAGCCTGCACCCGCCGGACCGCTTCGCCTACAGCATGGTGCTTTCGCGCAATCACGGCTGAGGACTTGCGCGAGGATTGCCCGCCTGTTGCGGTCAGCGTGCGGCGGGCCGGTTCGAACATGGCACGGCTCCCTGCACGCCTTCCGCCGCACGCACGGCCCTGCCTACTTGCGAAACAGCAGGGCCAGCACGCCCGGGCGCAATGCGAACTTCATCAACTGGCGAAACTCGGCCGGGGTGAGACTGGCCTTGCACGGCAGCACGCCGGTCACCCCTTCGATCACCAGCAGACCCTCTTCCGGTTTCACCTTCTCGATGCGCATGTCGAGCTTCATCGCCGGGGTGGCAATCTTCATGACTTGTCCTCCCAGCGGCCGAGCCCGGTGATTTCACGCCCGGCGGCACGCCCGGAGATCATCGCCTCGGTGAGATACGAGCCGTTCTGGTAGAGGTCGGAGAACATCGAACCCAGCTCACCGGCCTCGTACAGGCGCGGAATCGGCGTGCCGGCATGATCCAGCACCTCGGAACGGATGTTGCGCCGTGCACCGCCGCCGGTGCAGACGATCACCGGATCGATGCGCAGCGCGTAGAAGGGGCCTTGGGCAATCGGGTAAAGCGTATCGGGATTACGTCCGAATTCGGCATCATTGCGCGCTTCGCAGGCCGCGTTGTAGCGATCCACGGTCGCCCGCAATGCTGCCGGATCGCGACCGATCAACCTTGCCAGCTCTTCGATGCTGTCGGCCTTCTGGATCCAGCCCTTGTCGATCTCGGCCTGGTTGTCGTCCGACCAGTTGTAGCCCTTCACCACCGGGTTCCAGGTCATCATCTCCACCACCAGCTTGTTGTACTGGCGCGTGGTCTCGTCAAAGATCATGTGTATTGGAGCTGCGCGATGGTGCGGGGTATCCACCCAGCGCCCGTGCTTCTTCTCCTTGTAGTGGGTGAGCTGCAACTCCGCGGTTTCGTTGTAGAAACGCGCCGAATCGGCATCCACCTCGATCCACGAGAAGCTCTGCCAGAAGAAGTTGCGCAGGAACGCCGTGGTCCAGCCATCGGGGCGGTAACCCGGCCAGATGCCGCCGGACTGCCCCTGGTTGCGCAGATGCCACATGTCGGCGCCGGCCTTTTGCAGGATCTTCAGGCCATCGCCGGTGTTGTTCGGGGTGCCGAGCGGCGCGGCATCGGCCAGGCCGAAGTAATTGCGCTGCATGTCGATATTGGCCTCGAAACCACCCGTGGCCATCACCACGCCCTTGTTGGCGCGGATCGCGACACGACGCCCGCCCTGCTCGGCGATCACGCCGAACACCTCGAGCGTGTCCGGGTCCTGCACCAGATCCTTGAGCGGCGACTCATGCACGAGCTGGATACGCGGACGCAGGCGCACGTTCTCGCGAAACGCCAGGTACACGCCGGAAGGAATCGGCAGGATCGTGGCGGTGCAATGCACCGCTTCACGCGCCCCGAATTCCGGGAACTCCAGCACCGCGTCACGCTCGGAAAAACCGGTACCGTGGATGTACTGCGCGCCGGCCTGTTCGGCACGCGCCTGGATCCACGGCTCCAGCGCCACCATCGCTTCCGACCAGGGCACCAGCATGTCTTCCGGAATCGGATTGGCCACGCTCATCTTGCGCTGGTACTCGGCCAGCACCTCGGCGTTCTTGGAAATCAGCAGCGACTGGCCCGAAACTCGGGTATTGCCACCGCTCTCGGCCTCGTTGGCTTTTTCCAGGATCAGGATGGACAGGTTCGGATCAAGATCATGCGCCTCGATCGCGGCGCACATGCCCGCCAGACCGGAGCCGGCGATCACCAGATCGTATTCCTGATCCCACTGCTGGATGGATTGAAGACTAGCCACGTGATACTCCCTCGTTGTTCGATGTCTGGCCCCACTGTCATGCAGGCAACCGGATCAATCCAACCAATTCGCGTATCATCAACAACCTCAGGTTGTGCCTCCCTGTGCCATGGATCTGCGCCAGCTCCGCTATTTCCTCGCCGTGGTCGAACACGGCAACTTCTCCCGCGCCGCCACCGCCACGGGCCGCACCCAGCAGGCCCTGAGCAAGGGCATCGCCGCGCTGGAACACTATCTGGGAGAACCCCTGTTCCTGCGCGGGACGCGCGAGATCCACCTCACCGCAGCGGGCCGGCTCCTTCTCGACCATGCCCGTACCGCCGACCACACCATCCGCCGCTTCGAGGATCGCCTGCACGAAATGCAGACCGGCACCGCCGGCCAGGTGCGCATCGGCGCCGGCCCGAGCACCGCGGGTTCACTGGTGGCACCCGCGGTGCTGGCGCTGCGCCGGTACTGGCCACAAATCCGGGTTCACGTCACCGCGGGCATCGCGCCCGAACTGTTGCCCGCCCTGCTCGCCCACGAACTCGACGTGGTGGTGACGCTGCACACCCTCGGCGATGCCGAACCCGATGCGCGCATCCACGGCGAGGTGCTGACCCATGACGAATACCGCGTGCTGGCGAGTGCACGACATCCGCTAGCCACGCAAACGCCGATCAAGCCGCAGCACCTGAGCGATCAACCCTGGATCTTCGGCCGCCGCCTCGGCGCGGTGGAACACGCCTTCCAGGAAATCTTCCGCAACGCAAAGCTCGAGCCGCCCACCCACGCCATGGAGAGCGACTCGCTCCAGTTCCTGCGCGCCATGGTCGAGGAAGGCGGCTATCTCACCTTGCTGCCCATGCGTCTGGTGCAATCCGAACTGCGCAGCGGGCAATGGGTCGTGCTTCCGGTACCCGAGTTCAACTGGCGCCGCCCGGTGATGCTCCACACCCGCAGCGGCGAACCCCAGGACGCCCCCCTCGCCCGCCTGCTCCAGGCCTTGCGCAATGCGGCTTCATGAAGGCAGCTACGCCATCATTTCTTCAAGTCATCCAGAAACTCGGACGTTGGCGACACCGCCGAAACATGCAGTTGATCCCTGGCTCGGGTACATGCCACGTAGAGCAGGTGCCGCTCGGTGTCATAGATCTCGCCCAACTCCACCTCATCCGCCGCTGATTCGATCCGCGCCTGTGACGGGATCACTTCGTCATCACAGGCCATCACCGCCACGACGCGAAACTCCATACCTTTGGCAAGGTGCATCGTGGCGATGCTGACAAAGCCCTCCTCGCTTGCCATTTCCTTGCCGAGCACCCGCCCTTGCAGACCCGAGGCCTTTACCGCCGCCTCGGCACGAGGCAACTCAAGTCCGGACCGTACGAATACGGCCATCTCCTCGGGCTTCACCCCTTCGGCACTGCGCTGCTCCAGCCAGTGGCCGACCGCCTTGATCTCATCCTCCGGCGTGGCGTAGCCGGCAATCAAAGGCGCTGGCCCATTGAAGATCGAAATGGTGCCTTTTCGCGTTTCGAGGTTTCCATCGACATCCGACACCTCCGGCCCGAGAAGCAGATCGGCCTGCGAACGGATCTGGCGCGAGGTTCGGTAGTTGATCTTCAGGATGCGGGAACGGCCACGGATATCGACACCCAACGCCTTCCACGAGAACGGCTGCTGGAAGATCCGCTGCCCAAGATCGCCGGCAAAAAACAGCGCGTTCGGCCTGTTGCCCGAGATCGCCTTCAGGAAGCGCAGTTGCTGGATGCCGATATCCTGGGCTTCGTCCACCACGATGTAGTCGAAGACAGGGTGCTGGCGCCTGGTCATCGCCTCCGCCAGCTTGGCGAACATTCCGGCCCTGGTGAGCTTGCCAGCCTGCTCCAGCGCCACACCTGCCATGGAAAAAACCTGCCACAGCAAGGCGCGCTGGGATTCCGGCAGTCGCGTCTTGCGCCCCAGTCGCCTGATGTCGCGGTATTCCTCCCAGCTCCCAACCTGCCAGGCATCGAACACGTCATTCCATTCCGACAACAGGAAAGCGGCATTCGCCCTCAGTCCATCCACCTTGCCGGCCGCAACCTTCAGCAGAGCCGCGACTTCATCCTGGCTCGCGAATACCGGCTTGCCGAATTCCGCCGAGTAGAGCTTGATCCCGATCGCGTCCATGGCCCGGACGTCGATGCGTTCCGCCAGCCTCGGGGTGTTCCAGACCAGGCGAAAGAGCTGGCCCTGCAACACATTGGCCAAGGCATCGGAGAACGTCGTCAGCAGGACACGGGCATCCTCGTCGCGGATGGCCAACTGCACCGCCCGATGCAAGGCCACCACCGTCTTGCCGGTACCTGCGGAGCCCGAGACGCGCGCAAGCCCGTTGTAATCGCGCTCCACCATCTGCCGCTGCGATGGATGCAGGAACACCATCCACTTGTCCCACGGAGCATCCAGCGCACGCTCCAGCTCCTCCACATCGGACATGACGCGGAAGCGGCGCTGCGCATCGGGGTGCTGGAAGGGATCGTCGGATTCGACCATCAGTTGATTTTGCATACTGGTAAGCACCTGCGCCTTCGCCATCAATAGCTTTGGGCTTGTATAGCTGTCGATACTTGAACGCTTCAATGCTTTTTGCATAAAGCAAGATGAAGTCGTTTTGACGGGGCAAGGTATTCGTTCCCATGCCAGACGATTTAACTACAACGATTTCGCTAACAAAATTTGAATCGCCAAAGACTTCGTCAACGACGGCGCGTACGCGATGCACGTTCTCATCGCCAATCTGCACAAAGATCGACCCGGATTCGGTCAATAAATCCCGCGCCACCGTCAGCCGGTCGCGCAGATAGGTCAGGTAGGAATGAATGCCATCGCGCCAGGTATCGCGGAACGCCTTCACCTGTTCCGGCTCGCGCGTGATGTGTTCGGCGTTGCCGTCCTTCACGTCGCGGCTGGTGGTTGACCACTGGAAGTTGCTGTTGA